>NZ_JBVCPV010000096.1:0-11097 GCF_057456495.1 Lishizhenia sp.
GATACAGCAGAAGGCTTGCTTCAAAAACAATCCCAAAATTTTGGAGCTACCTTTCGTATATATTTAAATGATTTGGCAGCTAGCAATGTGGCTAATCAAGGGAATATTAACAATGATACTTCTTATGTATTGGTGGGTACTAATTTGGGGAACTTGTGCAGTAATGCTAATGCTAACAACGAAAAACCGGTGAATATTACTGCGCGTTTGGAACGTGAGTGGCGATTACAGAATACCAACTTCGTAGACAATTACTCGGTAGATTTAACCTTAGACAATTGTGCCATTTTAGATAGTTCTAAGCTGAAATACCTTCGACTGTTAGTGGATACAGATGGAGATTTTACGAATGCCCAAGCCTTTGATGCAAGTGCTGGGGTTGACTTCGAATTGAACGGAAATGTGTTGAGTGTTAAAAACCTTTCCAATGCTATTTTCCCCAAAGATAGTACGCGTTTTTTTACTGTAGCTGTTGAAAAACCGCAAGTTGGCCTACAACCATTTGCGAGTCATATTTGTGTTGGAGATTCTATAGCTATGGTTTTCACTGTGAGTCAAGATACTGTAGATGTCACCTATTCTGATGGAACGAATGATTATCAAGTTCCGAATGTTTACGACGGGTATTCCATCATGGTCTCACCAACAGTTACTACGCAATATAAGGTCATTATTGAAAAAATCTTTGCGTGTTGTTCATATCAAATTGATGGAGATACAACGACCTTAATAGTAAAGAATAATCCAACTGTTACAACCAGTAATGACACTACCATTTGTAGAAACGCAACCGTAGCTATTTCAGCAGCTGGCGCTGGTACTGATAGTTATTTATACCATTGGTCGCATACCCAGAATACAGATTCTTTACAAAATGTTTCCCCCGTAAGCGATACCCTGTTTAGTGTATTTGTTCAAGATAATTACAGTTGTGTAACAGATACAGTTTTGATTAATATTCAACTTTATGACAGTTTAACGGCTAATGTGAGTTCTACACAGGATATTTGTCCGGGTGATAGTGCCTTACTAGAAGCCGAAGTTTTCGGAGGTTTGGGAGGTGATTATACTTTCAATTGGAGTACAGGTTTTACAACGGTGCAGGGCAATACTAGTGAGTTATATGTGAGTCCAGCAGATACTATGACCTACCAAATTAGTATAAATGATGCTTGTGAAACAACTCCTATAATATTGCAAACTACCGTCAACGTTTCCCCGGCACCTCTACCTATGTTTACCCTTACAGAGAATTATTTGTGTGAACCCGCAACTTTTCACTTGGTAAATGCAACTGATACTTCTACCAATTATACCCTAGAGTGGACTGTAGGAGGAAGCGATGTGCAAAGTGATAATATAGAAATATACACAGGGCCATGGTACGAAGGATTGTACGATGTAGAAATGTATTTAATTACAGATTTGGGATGTGAGCAGTATGTTAATTTTGCGGATACTTTGGTCGTTTATCCACTTCCCACGGCAAATTTCAATTTTTCACCTCAACCTACCACCATGTTCAATACAGAAATAGACTTTACAAATAACTCCGTAGGAGAGAGCTTTTATTACTGGAATTTTAGTTCGGGTAATCCTACTAATTCTAACGATGAAAATCCTACGGTTCTTTTCCCGGATGGGGTAGTGGCAGACTATCCTGTTCAATTAATTGTAGAAACCAACTTTGGGTGTCTAGATACTATAACCAAGGTTGTAAGTGTTTTGTCTGAAGTGATCATCTACGCTCCTAATTCTTTCACACCAGATGGAGACGAGTACAATGCAACCTGGAAAATCATTGCGGATGGTATAGATCCAACTACATGGAATCTTAGCATCTATGATCGTTGGGGAGAACTGGTTTGGTTGTCGAAAGATATTACTTTGGGGTGGGACGGTGCCTATAAGGGGGCTTTAGTTCCAGACGGTGTTTACGTTTGGAGGTTAGAGGTAAAAGACCTGTTTACAGATGCCTATTACCAATACGGGGGACACATCAATGTCTTGCGATAACTTTAATAATTGCTTTTATATAGGTCGGCCTGAAAAGGGCTGACTTTTAGTTTGCTATTCGTGCGAATAGTTTTAGGCTGCCCGGGCGCGCTATCCATTATAATCCGCGGTGGTTGCCCCCTTCAACTAAAGCCTTTCACAGGTTATCACCTGCAAAGCCTAAGTTTCAGTACGGCATCCCCCTGTGGGTTGTCATTCCTATCGCTGGCAGAGGGTGTTTGTATGTTCTCAATAAAATTTTGAAATTCCTTTAGGCTATCGAAAATTGATGGAAGGTTATCACAGTAAAAAAGCTATAAACAAAAAAAACCGACTCGTTTGAGTCGGTTTTTGCTGGCGGAGAAGGAGGGATTCGAACCCCCGATACCTCTCAGTATGCCGGTTTTCAAGACCGGTGCATTCAACCGCTCTGCCACTTCTCCGCGGCGAAAGTACTCATCTTTTTTATATTGACAAGTGATTTTTGGGAGTTTTTTTGAAGAAATTTTAGAGCTTTTTAATTGTAGCTTGAAAAAGAGTAGGTTAGGGGCAAAAAAAAGAGGAGCAAATTTGCTCCTCTTTTTCGTAGTTATTATTTCGACTTAGATTTTGAATAATCCTTCGTCTAATGTTTCGTTCAATTTAATAACGATGTTAGAGAATGTTACCGCTTGTGGTCCCATTACCTGCTTACGAGAAGTTGCGAACATAAATCCGTCAACAGCTTTGTAATCGCTAAATGTGTTTACCATCTCAGCTTTAGATCCGTCGGGCATTTCTACCATAACAACAGATTTCTCTAAAAGGTAAGTCTCAGCATTGAAGTAAGCTGTTTTTAAGTTTTCTCCAGAAGTGTACTGTACAACAATGTACTTTTTACCCTCTTCTTCCAAAGCTCCCATTACTTTAACTCCTTCACCGTCTAATAGGTTCATGTAGTCTAATCCTAACAAGTTAAACTCTGCGTGCTTTTCAGCCAATTCATCCGCCGTCATTTCATTTTTCACAGGACCAGCTTGTCCCATTCCAGATGTCATACCTTTTTCTGCGTTGAATACTTCTTTTTGAACTTCCATCCCCATAGAAGGAACAGATAATGAAGAGTAAGATTTTTTACCTTCCATCATGTATTCTTTCACAGCAAGTGCAAATGGAGCTCCTGCCATAGCAGCTTCACCTTCCATCGCGTATGTTTTAACTCCGTCTACTTTCGCTTTCGCTTCTTCTAATGAAGCAGTAGAAGTAAAGGCCATTAATGCATTGCTCAAAATGTCTGAAGCAGTCATGTCAACAGCAGTGTATTCTACTTTTTTAGAAACATTTCCAAAAGCATCGAACATTTCAATTTTACCATCAGCATCAAACTTCTTGATTTTGTCCAATACATCAGGAGAACCAACAACGATGATGTTCAAGTTGTTTGGAGTGATGTATTTTTTAGCAACTTCTAAAACATCTGCTTTAGATACAGCCATTAAGTTTTTCAAGTAAGTTTGGTAGTAATCAGCAGGCAAGTTGTTTCTGTAAGTACTCAATGCAAAACGTGCAATAGTCTGCGGTGACTCTAAAGAACGTGCAAAGCTACCAGACATAGACATTTTGTTTAATTCTAACTCTTCATCTGTTACTTCACCCTCTGTAATGTTCGTGAATTCGTGTAAGAATTGTACGATAGCAGAATCAGTAACGTCATTTCTAAAGTTACCAGAAGCAGAAATGTAGCTTCCGTATCTATCCACATCTAAGCTAGAGTAAGCACCGTAAGTGTAGGCTTTGTCTTCACGTAAGTTTTGCATCAAACGCGTTCCGAAACCTCCACCACCTAAGATTTTGTTCATTACACTCAACTTAATTTGATCAGGGTTACCTGGCATCATTTCAATTGGGTGAGCGATAGTAATTACAGATTGAACCGCACCTGGCTTCTCAACAAAAATTACTCTGTTTCCTTTAGGGAAGTATCCTTTGTTGAAGTTTGCTTTGTGTGCAGCTTCACCTTTCCAAGACCCAAACTTAGCTTCTGCCAAAGTTTTAGCCTCTTCTATTGTGATATCACCAACAATTACTAAGTAAGCGTCTTGTGGTGTAAAACTCATGTTAAAGTAAGCCAATACATCATCTCTTGTGATGCTTTTCAAGCTTTCTTCAGTCATGATTTCCCCGTAAGGGTTGTTGTTTGGGAATAAAGCTTTGCGCTCTGCATTGTTGGCCATTTCTCCTGGAGAAGATTTAGCAGATAACAATCCAGATTCGAATAACTTCTTGTTTCTTTCAAACTCACTTTCTGGGAAGTTTGCGTTCATTGTAATGTCTAACATTAACTCTAGACCTTTGTCCATGTGCTTTGTTAAACAAGAAAGGTATACACTAGAACTAGATGCACTTAAGTAGGCACCAATAAAGTCTTTTTCTGAATCAATTTGGTCTTTGGTACGGTTGCTCGTACCAGACATAATCATTGATGAAACAAAATCAGAAACCCCAGCTTTTGGTCCTTCTAAAATAGGATCACCTCCCATTACTAAGTTAAACGCTACTTTAGGTTGTCTGTGATTTTCAGAAACAATAACTTTAATTCCGTTGCTTAATTCAAAAGTTGCTGGTTCAGCAATATTGATTTGTGGAGCTTCTCCTGCTTTAGGTTGTACAGATCTGTCTAACTGACCGAAAGCGTACACACTACCTAATACAGCTAAGCTTAATATTATTTTTTTCATTTGATCTCTTTTTTAACCTCTTCTTATTTCGGTAAGTAATATAATTCTACTCTTGCGTTTGCAGCTAAGTATTTCTTTGCCACACGCATGATGTCTTCACGTGTAATTTTCTCGTAAGCTTCTAATTCGCTGTTGATCAAATTTGTATTGTTAAAGTACATGTAGTTGTTTGCTAAGTTTTCAGCAATTCCAGCAATTCTTCCGTTAGAAGAGTAGAAACTGTTTTCGTACTGGTTTTTAATTTTTTGGAATTCTTCCTCAGAAACTAATTCAGTACAAATTCTGTTGATTTCAGCATCCATAGCTGCTTTCAATGAATCGATAGACGCATCTTTAGAAGCAATACTTCCTACAACCGCCATTCCTGGATCTTCTAATGGGTAGATGAAAGAGAACGACTGAACTGCCAATTCTTTCTTTTCAACGATTTCTTTGTTCAAACGAGAACTTGCACCTGATGAAAGGATGTCCATTGCCATTTGCAAAGTGTAAGAATCTTCTGTGTTTTGCGCTGGTGCGTGGTATGAGAAGAATACACCTGGTAAAGTAATGTTATCGTAAACCGTATCAATAATGTTCGTTGTTAAAGGAGCCTCTGTTGCTGTTGGACGAGGAATAACAACTTCTGTTTTCTTCTTTGATTTGTACACTTTCTTCGCTGCTTTAGAAGCTGGCTTAGCAAAGTTTTGTGTGTTGAAATCAGCTCTAGATACTCCGTATTTCGCCATGAAAGTAGAGTCGGTCATGTTCTCAACATCTCTGTACAAGTTAATTGCTTCTCCTGCAGGAATGGTTGCGAAGTATTTTTCAATCAAAGCTTTAGTTTCTTTGATGTCTATATCTCCAGCAATAGATAAAACTGCGTTAGAAGGTACGTAGAAAGTTCTGTAGAAGTTCACGTAATCTTCTTCTTGTGCAGCGTCCAAGTGCTCCATGCTTCCAATAGGAACCCAGTTGTATGGGTGCTTTTTGAATAATCTTTTGAAAGATTCTGGAATGAAAGAAGCATAAGGTTGGTTATCTACTCTTTGTCTTTTTTCTTCCTTCACTACCTCACGTTGTGTTTCAATTCCTTGATTCTCAACTTTGGCGTGTAATAATCTTTCAGATTCTAACCATAATCCTAACTCTAATTGGTTAGATGGTAAGATTTCGTAGTAATACGTTCTGTCTTGAGAAGTATTGGCATTCAAAGTTCCACCGTTTTTTTCAACGATTTCTGAATACTCACCTCTTCCAATATTTTGAGTTCCTTCGAATAACAAGTGCTCAAAGAAGTGAGCAAACCCTGTTCTGTCTGGATTTTCGTTTTTAGATCCAACGTGGTACATAACTGAAACAGCTACGATAGGAGTGGTATTGTCTTCATGTAATATAACGTGCATTCCATTTGCCAAATCATACTCCACAAAATCAATCTTTTTTTCCTGGGCATTGGCAAAAAGTGTTGCCATACCTAAAAGTGATGTTGTTAAAATTCTTTTCATTGTAAGTTTTACATTTGTAAGGAGGCAAAAAAACAAATTAAAAGGCATAAATCAAATCCAATTATGATGATAGGTTCTTGTTGTTGATAAATCGCCTGTATATTTAAGTTTTTAACAAATTAAGCGCTATGAAGAAACTAATCTGTATGGGTGCATTGGCACTTTTGGCTTTTACGAATAAGGAAAACCCAACTTTACCACAATTGGATGTTTTTATGGATGAGTGGCATCAGGCGGCTAGCGATGCGAAATTTGAGGACTATTTCGGAGCCATGCACAACGACTTCTATTTTTTAGGTACAGCTCCGGGTGAGAAATGGAACAAAGCAGCTTTTGCCGAGTTTTCTAAGCCTTACTTTGATGCAGGAAAAGCATGGGATTTCACCGCCACCAACCGTCAGTGGTATGGAGATACAAGTACGGGGGTTGTTTGGTTCGATGAAGAACTCGATACCTGGATGGAAGATTGTAGAGGTAGCGGTGTTATGAAAAGGGTAGAAGGTGAGTGGAAGCTGAGCTATTATAACCTTACCGTTTTAATTGAGAACGAAAAGGTGAAAGAATTTATCAAACTCAGGAAAGCTAAATAGCTCTCCTGAGTAGTTGAGTCTTAGAGTGACATTACATCTTTGAACTTGATGGCTTGTCGTCTCGAAATTTCTATTTTCTCATCTTCTTCCAAGGTGATTTGTAAACCACCGTTGAACCAGTTTTCTATGTGTGTGATATAGTTGAGGTTAACAATGAACTTTCTATTCGCTCTAAAGAATTGCTCTGGATTGAGTCGTTCTTCCAAACTGTTGAGAGAGCGAAGTATCATCGGCTTGTGTTTACCAAAATACACCTTTACATAGTTTCCTTTACTTTCAAAGTATCTAATATCAGCTAAGCTTACATAAAAACACTTTTCGCCATCTTTTAAGAATACCTTGTCATTGGCATTTAAAACACGTTCTTTTCGGAAAGCTAGATTATTGCTACTTGCATAGTCATCGTCTTCCTTCAAGAGTTTATCCATCGTTTCATTCAAACGCTCAGGATCTACGGGTTTTAGTAGATAATCCAAAGCATTCACCTCAAAAGCTTTTATGGCGTGCTCGTCAAAAGCGGTGACGAAAATTACCTTAGGTATTTCTTCTAGTTTTTTAACCATTTCAAAACCATTCATACCCGGCATCTGAACATCACAGAAAATTACATCCGGTTTGTGCTCTTTGATAAGCGCTATTCCTTCTTCTGCATTTTTGGCCTCCGCTACAATTTTTAAATCTTTGTATTCAGAAAGTAAGTTTTGCATTTCGGCTCTTGCCAAACGTTCGTCATCTATTATAATTGCTTTCATACTATGTGTTTGAATAGTTAATATTGATCTCTGCACACACTTTATCCTTCTCCTCAGTTAAGCTAAAATTGGCGTTTTGTTTATAGTGTAAAAAGAGTCTTCGCTTGGTGTTTTCTATTCCAATTCCTTCGCGTCTACTCGTTCTTATTTTTCCAGTGTTTTCCACCCTAATGCGTAGGTTGTTGTCCTTGAAATGAATTCCCACACAAACCTCTCCGCCATCTATAGATTTACTTATTCCGTGCTTTATGGCATTTTCCACTTGCGTTTGTATAATAAAAGGAGGGATAACGATATCCATGGGGGCGTTCACATCCCACACCACGCGCAGTCTTTCCTCAAAGCGTATTCCCTCGAGTTCCAGGTAGCGTTTACATAAATCTAACTCTTCATTTAAACTAACGTTACTTTTCTTCCCCATTTGAAGGGAGTTTCGGAGTAAATTAGAAAGTGTGGTTACACTGGTTTTTGCTGTAGCCGGTTCAAGGTCTATTAAGGCGCGTATGCTGTTTAAGGAATTGAATAAGAAATGTGGATTGAGTTGTTCTCTTAGGTTTTTGAGTTCAATTTCTGTCTGACTCGCGTTCAATTTCAAATTCTCCAGTTCCTGCACCCTTGACTTATTTACCAAATGGTAGGTAATATAGAAGGTAGACCAAGACATAAAAAAGATGGAGTAAACAACAGCTTTAATTGTAAAGTCTAAAAAATCAAAGGCTTCTTCTGTTTGACCAAGAATAAGGTATTCTACAGAGCTCAAACTAAGGAGAAAGATATAGGAGATAAAAATAGAGGTTGGTATTACTCTCCCCAATAAAGGAAGGAACTTTAAGTTCAACCAATTGAATTTGATGAAAATACTACGCAGTAAGTGACTCAAGGCAATGAATAAGACAACCATTGCGGTTACAAACAAAAGGTTTTCTCCCTTAAGTCCATCGGTTTCAGAAGTGTAGATGATAATCATTAATATGATACCAAAAGCTCCCCATCCGAGAAGTTGAAATACCCAATATAGACCACTAGCTTTGAACATAAAACAAATGTAAGATTTAATTGATTTAGAAATAGAGGCAAAGGATAATCGGCTCAATCGACCTTTAAAATCTTCAAAATTTGGTAGTAAAGGTTACTTTCTGTGAATTTTTACTTAACAAATTGTAAATATTACCTAGGTAATTATACTTTTGCAATATGAAAATTGAAGAGTTAGTGAATTCTAAATTCAAGAATTCTACGCACAAAGCAGTAATTAATATTAAATACACAGCCAATTGGTTAACAGCACAGTACAATTGTAAATTGTCTGATTTTGGTTTGTCGTTACCGCAGTTTAATGTGATGCGTATTCTAAGAGGGGCAGGAGAAGAAATAAATGTGAAGTTGGTGAAGGAAAGGATGATAGAAAAATCTCCAAACACCACACGTTTGTTTGATAAGTTGGTGGAGAAAGAATTTATTGCACGTAGAAGATGTGAACACGACAGGCGAGTGGTTTTCTTACAAATTACATCAACGGGTTTGGATGTTTTGGCAGAAATAGATGTCATTTTAGCACAAATCAATCACGAGAATAATTTAACGCAACAAGAAGCAGAAACCTTGAGTATTCTATTGGATAAACTCAGAGGTTGCGATGTTCAGTAATTACAGTTAATACCGCTGCTATGCCCAAAATGGAAGTAAATGCCTCAAGAGAGGATGCTATGGTAGTTCGTGTTACGGCTCGAGATAACTATCTCTTGGCTGATGCGACAGAAAAGGATGGAGGCAGTAGCAAGTATGCCTCACCAAAGGAAATGTTTATGGCATCTGTTGCCAGTTGTAAGGTGATGACCGTTATGCTGTATGCCCAGCGCAAAGGATGGGAAGTAGAAGATGTGCAAATACATTTAGAGTTTTCTCCACAATACGGTAGAGATTATGTGATGTACCAACGCATTGAGATTATTTCTGACTTAGATCAAGAAAAAATAGATAGACTCAAAGAGATTGCAGAATTGTGTCCTGTAGGTCAATATATGAAACAGGGGATTACTTTTGTAAACCAATAAAATCAGGAAAAACGATATGAGATTATTTTTTACGAGTGTAATGTTACTCTTTACACTTGTTGGATTATCACAGGCCAAATACGAAATCAATGGTAGTGTTATCGATTCAACTACCCAAAAACCATTAGAATTTGTAAAAGTTGTAGCACTAACTGTATCCGATTCTTCGGTAGTCAAAGGTGCATATACAAATGCGACAGGAAACTATACTTTAACTGGGTTGAAGGCTGGGAATTACCTCTTGCAATTTACTGCATTTGAATACGATGCTAAATATCTTACTGTAAACTTAGAGAGTAAACGCTTAAACCTAGCTCCTTTTGCTTTGGTTAAGGCCGATTATATTTTAAAAGAAGGAGTGGATATTATTTACGAAACGAAAGTTTTAGAAACGAGTATTGATAAGAAGGTTTACGACCCATCTCAAGATTTATCTACCCAAGCAGGTACGGTTTCGGAAATGTTGAACAATGTTCCCTCGATAGAGGTAGATCAAGATGGAAACATTTCTTTGCGCGGTAATCAAAACGTTACCATTTTAATAGATGGATTACCGAGTAATTTAACCGCAGATAACTTATCTTCTCTTCCTGCGAGTTCAATTGAGCGCGTAGAAATTGTAACGAACCCTTCAGCAAAATATGATCCAGATGGAACAGCTGGTATAATCAATCTTGTATTGAAGAAAAACAAATTAAGAGGTATGAATGGAACTGTTAATGCTTCTGCAGCTTCAGGAAATCAATACAACTTAAATGTTAGTGTTAATGCGAGGACAGAAAAAGTGAATGTGTTTGCTTCCTATGGATTAAGGTATTATGAAGGGTACAGAAATCATTACAGTGATTGGTACAGAGATTTAGGAGATACGAATTCTTATTTACGACAAGAAAGAAGAGGTACAGATTTAAATGTGAATCATACAGCGCGTTTTGGTGTTGATTATACCCTAAACGAGCGTCAAACACTTAGTTTTTCTGCTACAGGTAATGCAGGTGTAAGAGATAGGTATGGAAATCAGTTTAACTACCAATATTTTAATGATGATTTAGATTATTACTGGAACAGGGAGGCTTATGATCCAAGAGATAGGAGTAGCTTGGATTTGAGAATGAATTACCGTTATAAGTTCAAAGAAGATGGAGGTGACTTAAAGGTTGCAGCCAATCAATCTTGGGGACAAAGTGATAACTCAGGAGAATACATTCAACAGTATTATACGGATGAGGATGTTGCAATTGGTCAGGCCACTTACCAGAATATTGATAATTTAAGTGAGAATTCACTTTCGACCCTGGCGTTAGATGTAACCAGAAATTTAAAGAAGAAAAGAAAAATAGAATACGGAAGTAAATTCATCTTAAATACAAACGATAAAACTGCGTACTCAGAGAGTTTTGATACCGTGTCTATGCTATTTACCCCAGACACGAATATCAACAATCAATTTGTGGTGAATCAGAATGTGTTTTCAGCTTACGGTATATACGGGCAGCAATTAA
>NZ_JBVCPV010000097.1:0-11050 GCF_057456495.1 Lishizhenia sp.
CACCTTTCTAATGCAGTTGTTTTCAATCAACATATAGGTGCTGTTCCTAAAGGATACTTATACTTTGCTATTGTATTTGCTTTGGCAGTAGAGTTTCTAAATATGAAAATGCGCAAAAACAAAAATTAGTAGTGGATATCCAAGAAGCTCAAATTTATTTTCCGCTCTCAGCAGAAGAGGATGCACGTGATAAATGGGAAGAAATGTTGTTTGAACACAAACAGTTTTTTCTTACTCGACCTGCAATTCCAAAGGTTTTCAGAAGTAAACTCAAGAAAATTCAACAACAGTATGCTGCTTTTGAATGCATTACTGAGGATAGTTTTGAGCCTGAATCCATCACGTATGATGATTTTCCACTTTCGAATAAGGTAATGGAATGCTTTCAACAAATGTTTTACTACCGAGGACGATTTAAACAGGATGTACTGCGTTGTAAGCAAAGTGAGGACATTCATAAGGTTGTGAATCAATGGTTGAACGTAGAATTGGCACACGCCGAAAAATGGTCTTTCGACTATCCAGAAGATCTAGAAAAACCAATTGTTTCCAAAGCGCCAGATCCCATGTTAATTATGGGAGCAATACGCCAATGGGATGAGAATGAGGGGAAGTCGTTTAGCTTACTAAAAAAGGACTTCGATGTACTGCCCAAAGCCTTGAAAGATGAGTTGAAAAGGTTATCTTTGCTCCTTAAATTAAACGGATGAAAGACGTATTTGATGGATTAAGGGAGAAGTTGCAAGACCAGGAATGGCCAGCAGTTTACTTTTTTAAGTTTGTTTGTCCTAACAACAATGAAACTGTAGCCAAAGTAGTGGCTCATTTCAACGTAGAATCAGAAATAGAATATCATAATTCACGTACAGGCAAGTATGTATCTGTAAGTGTTAAAGAACTAATGTTGGATGTAGATTCCATCATTGATATATACCAAAAAGTAGCAACGATTAAAGGAGTAATAGCACTATGATGTATTTAATGAAAGTAGACCTCCAGAACATGGCGGTTAAGGGACTGTGGATCACCTTTGGAGTTTTGGTGTTTATTATCGTTTACCGTTTGGTACTGCGTTATATGAAAAGAGATATAGCGGATTTAAGCTCTTTCATTGTTTTGCATCCCCTGGAGGTTAATCCTGCAAGAGGAGAGGTGGAGTTTTACTTTACCATGGAGGAAGATCAAGAAGTGAATTTTTCTGTTTTTGATAAGGAAGGTAAATTGGTTAAAGAATTTTTCAATGAAATGAGAAAAGCTGGACCACACATTATTGCATTTGATACTACAACAGTTGCTGATGGAAAGTATTCTTTCAATGTGAAAACCGATAAGCAACACACCATGAAGTTTTTTGAGATTCAAAATAATTTCTAACTTTAGAAGAAAGGAATTTTCATGAAAAAGTTATTGCTCGTCCTCACAGTGTTTATGATTTCTGTCTCAGGGTTGAAAGCACAAGAGTTTGACGGTGGACCACATTCTTTTCAGGCCGGTATATCGTTTCCAAACGCACTATCAAATTTTGCCTTTCGAGAAATTATGCAAGGACTTATTTGTTTGGACGCTGGATATCAATACTCACTCAAAAATAATGTCTATTTCGGAGGCGGACTTCGCTATCAATTCTTTACGATTAACGAATTTAAGACGCCCAATAATTTAGATGGAGGTCTACACATTGGTGGAGCTTATTTTAAATTGGGTTACGAGAAATACTACGGAAGATTAGGTGTAGATTATGGTTTGAAAACAGCCTATAATGTCAATCGTCTAGCAAGTACAGCTTCCAATTATACTTTTGATGCTATCGCATTTGAACCAACTTTTGGTTTGAGTTTAACGACAACACCAACATCAAGCTACCGTTTGGTATTGTCATATGTAAATTATGGATTTGCCTTTAAACCGCATATGCTCAACCAAGAAGAATTGGCGGGTAGAAAGGCGGAAGACCTAAGAAGAGGTTCTTCTGCATTTACTATAGGTTTTGGTTATTCACTTTATTTTTAAATTATGAGATCTATATTCTTATTAACGATAAGTCTGCTTGTAATGGCCTGTGGCAACTCTAAAAATGCAGCAGAAAGCACAGCAACACCCAAAGCCGTTTTAGGTGAAATTGATTTCAATGCACCAACTGCACAAATTAATAGTGTTCGTATAGAAGGTAACCTAATGTTTTTAGATGTAAGCTATTCTGGTGGATGCGAAGAACAAGGCTTTAGTTTAGTGGGAAGCAATATGATCATGAAATCCTTACCCCCAAAACGTGGAATTCGTTTACAAAGAGACCCAAAAGGTGATGTTTGTAGAGAGTTAGTTTCTAAATCTTTGGTTTTCGATATTTCTGATTTGGCCTACACACAAGAAGTAGGAAGTGAAATCATTTTAATGTTAGAAGGTTACAGAGAAGATATTAAATACACTTTTATGCAAGAGTAGCATTTCGCGCTTCTCTCGCTAAATAGCTGTCAAACTTTTTAGGATGTTCAACCGAGAGCTTTAATTCTTCTTGTGTAATTGGATGTGTAAAGGTCAAAGCAATTGCGCTTAGAAAAAGTCCTTTATGCCCAATTGTATTTCCTGGAATTCCATATAATTTATCCCCCGCAATAGGATGTCCCAACCGCGCTAAATGTATGCGTAATTGATGCGTTCTTCCCGTTAATGGAGAGAGCTCCATTAAGCTTAAATGTCCATTGTATTTTGAAGGAGTGATAGACAAAGTCTTAATTTCACTTGCGGCAGATTTACCCTCAATCGCCGTATTTAAAATTCCTGTGATCTTTAAATATCCTTGAACCACGGCATGGTAGTGTTTTTGAATCTTCTTATGTGCCAACATATCACCTAAGGCTATTCTTGAGGAATAAGTTTTAGCGATAATGAGTAGGCCAGAAGTTGGTGCATCGAGCCTATGAATGGGTAAGGGCCAAGCTAAGGCATCTTCTTGTTGTGATGGTTTTAGATTGTGAGGTAGGGCGTTGTGTATGGTTTTATATAAATTTCCTGAAACAGGATATCCTGCTGGTTTATTGATAACTGCCAGGTATTCATCCTCATAAACGATCTCTAATTCTAAGGGGAAAATCTTTGGAGGAACCACAGTGTCTTCCAGGAGTTCAAACACATCTCCTTGTTGCACAAAAGTTCCGGAAAGCGCTATACTTTTATTGTGTAGCAGCAAGTGTTTCTTTAATGCTTTTTTTACTGCTTTTCGAGATTGTAATTGCGGAAATCTATCTACAAGATAATCAGAAACGCGTACGTCTTTGGGATTGTCTACTACAGTATATGTTGCCAAGATTATTTCCATGGGTCTCAAATGTACACAATTTCACAAGCTAATGTTTTAAGAGTGGGCTACTGGGGTTTGAAAAAAATCATCTTTGCTAAATATGGCGCTTTTATTTCCTGTGAAAAACGCTTATTTCTTTTAAACTTGTATTTTTAAATAAAGGCGAAGGTGGATACATTAGAATTAAAGAAAGCGTTACAAGGTAAAATGTTAGAAACTGTTGAGGAACAGTTAAAAAGCGCATTAGAACGCATGGATGAAGCCTTGGAAGCTGTTCAAAGTGAAACCAAAAGTACAGCTGGAGATAAGCACGAAACGGGAAGGGCCATGGCACAACTCGAACAGGAGAAAGCTGGAAAAATAATTCAGGCCACCAAACAAAATAAAAACAGAGTTCAAAGTTTACCCTTAGAAAAAATGGAAACCGTGAGTTTGGGTGCCGTTGTGGAAACCAATAAGGGAGCTTTTTATATTTCTTTGGCAATGGGGAAGGTAGTACTGGAAGGAAAGACCTATTTTGCCGTGTCACCAACCGCGCCTATCGTTCAAGCAATGTTAGGGATGAAAGTTGGAGATGAATTTGTTTTTAATGGAATGAAGCAGAACATAGAAAAGATATTTTAAGATGAACGATCAAATTACCTGTCCAAATTGTGGAACCTCGTTCCATGCAGAACAAGCTTTAACTTTAGAGATTGAAGAAAAGTTGAGAAAGGAGCTCAAGGAAAAGAACAATGAGGTTGCTCAAAAAATCAAAGCTCGTGAAGAAGCCTTGTTAAAACAACAACAAGAAATCAAAGAGCAAGAGCAAAAGTTAGAGGACTTTAAAAAGAAGGAGAAAGAATATCAACAAAAACGTGTCGCTGAATTACTGGAACAAGAGAAGAAGAAAATTGAGGCGACTTTGAGTGCAGAAATTTCTTCTAAAAGTGCCAAGGAATTAGAGTTGATTAAAGAAAAGCTCAGTAAAAAGGATGAGGAATTATTGGCCGCTCAGAAAAAGGAATTAGAACTTAAAATTCAAAAACAAGAGATAGAAGAACAAAAGAAGCGTTTGGATCTTGAGGTGCAACAAAAGATTTTGGATTCTAGAAAAAAGATAGAAGAGGAAATTGCTCAACGTAAAGATGAGGAAAATGCTTTGAAGATAAAGGAGTACAAAAAGCAAATGGAAGACCAAGCTAAGCTCATTGAAGAAATGAAGCGAAAGGCTCAACAAGGGTCTATGCAGTTGCAAGGTGAGGTACAAGAACTAGAAATAGAAGAACAACTCGCCGCTGCCTTTCCTTTTGATGTTATTACAGAAGTGAGTAAAGGAATAAAGGGAGCAGATTGTATCCAGGAAGTACGCGACACCCAGGGTAAAAGCGCGGGTAAGATTGTTTATGAAAGTAAGCGAACTAAAAACTGGGCCAATGATTGGGTAGATAAGTTAAAGTTAGATCAGCGTAATGAAGGAGCAGAAGTAGCTATATTAATTACCCAAGTAATGCCAAAGGATATGACACAGTTCGGTTTCTATAACGGAATCTGGGTATGTCAGTTCCATGAGTTTAAAGCCTTAGCTGCTGTAATTCGTGATGGCTTATTGAAAACCTCTTTGGTGAAAGCTTCTCAAGAAAATCAAGGAGATAAGATGAACTTGCTCTACAACTACATGATTTCGCCAGAATTCAAGCATCAAATTGAGGCAATTGTAGAAGGTTTTAGCGCTATGAAAAGTGAATTAGACAGAGAAAAACGTGCAATGCAACGTATCTGGAAGGAACGTGAAAAACAAATCGATAAAGTAGTAAACTCTACAATCGAGATGTATGGGTCTGTAAAGGGTATTGCCGGTGGGGCAGTACAAGAAATTAAAGGTTTGGAGCTTTAGCGTTTGGTGCGCACAAAGAGAATTACCCCTAAAAGAATTACAAACATACCGATAAGAATGATCAACTGCCCATTGAATTGGGGGAGGAGGTCATTCTTTTCTTTTTTAGGAACTTTAATAACAGGTGTTTTAACACTATCCTTTTCTATTTTCTTCTCCTTCAATAACTCATAGTTAAACCTACCTGGTTGAATTTTTCCGAATACTTTTCTAAAACTAGGAAGGATGAATTTTTTCTCATCCATGGTACTTTTTACTTCCTTAATTTTTGATGAAACTGATTTGTTTCGGTTGTAGTAATATCTACTCAAAGAATAAGCGATGTAAGCGTTGCTTTCTGTGAAATTATCTAAAAGGAAATCACCAAATTCTTCATAGGCTTCAGATACAATTTCATTGCTTTGTCGGTTTAAATGCGTAACAAATAATCGCAGGGCTTTGTCCATATCATGAGCGATTGCAATGTTCTCGGCACGCGTCCTCTTCTCCTTTTTTAGACGAATGATTTCAGGAAACAACTTACTGCTGTTACTGTTCCAAATGCCTTGTTTCAACAAGAGCATCGCTCGAGCTACGTCTAAGCGATAGCTAAGTACACGATTGTAGCCTTCACCCTTTTCAAACAGAATGGATTTGTGTAAGGCTTCATAAGCTTCAGTTCTTAGAAAGCTTTCTTGAAAGAGATGCATTTTTTCAATATCGTGAATCGTATCATACTCCGTTCTTAGAATAAAATTGAGCGATAGCTCATACTTGTGTAATAATACGAGTTGAATTCCATAAATCAAGCTGTCTTGACCGGTCCATTCATCTTGTGATTTGTTTGCTAAACTTCTAATTTCCGCATCTAACTTTTCTGAGATGTGAATGTTTCGCTCAAAAGGTTCAAAATGAAAATCAGGTGTTTTTTGTTCTCTAGAAAACTCAAACGCTAATACAGGTAGAGTAAGAAGTATGAATATATATGTCGTAAATAATTTGCTCATTCTATTTTCTTAATCGTCTAAACCGCCATTGAGAAAGGCGTATTGCAAAATGTTAGCCCCCATCTTAAGGGCTTCGTTTCTTTTATCTTCGCTATCGTTATGTACACTTTGGTCTTCCCAACCGTCACCAAGATCCGTTTCGTAAGTGTAAAGACACACAATTCTTCCTTCTACGATAATGGCAAATGCCTGGGCTCTTTTACCATCGTGTTCATGGATTTTTGGTAAACCGTCGAAGGTGTATTTCTGGTTAAATATAGCGTGGTCGTTAGGGAGTTCAACCAAAGCATTGTTGGGAAATACCTTTTGTATTTCTAGGCGAATGAATTTATCCATTCCATAGTTATCATCAATATGTAAGAAGCCACCTCCCATAAGGTAGTTACGTAAATTTTCAGCTTCGGCCGTTGAGAATACAACATTCCCGTGTCCTGTCATGTTAATGTAAGGATAGTTAAAAATGTCTGTGGATCCGACTTCAACATAGGGGACTTCTTCTGAAATATTAGTACCCAATTCTTGATTGCAAAATTTAATCAGATTGGGAACAGCGGTTGGATTTGCATAGTAATCTCCACCTCCGTTGTATTTCAATACAGCTAATTGATAGCTGGCAGTTTCTGATGCACTAGTGAGTGCAATAAGAACTAGGAATAATGCAAGGTGTTTGATGATTTTCATGCCGTTTCTATTTCTTCTAATGTAAGGAGATAATTTAAGAATTCATATCTAACCAAAGTCGAGCAACAGTTACCGCGTAAATACCAGCTGTTTCTGTTCTTAACCTATTTTCACCCAAGGCAATTGGTGTGTAACCATTTTCTTTTGCTAAGCTTAATTCGGCTTCAGAAAAATCTCCTTCTGGACCTATTATGATAGGACATCCTTGTGCTTTAAAAGAAGTGAATATATTGGTTTTAGTGTCCTCGTAACAATGTGCTATTAAGCCGTTGGGATGAGCAGTAATAAAGTCCTTACTTTTCACTAAATCTTCTAGAATTGGAAGGTGAACACGCTTGGATTGTTTCATGGCACTTACCAAAATTTTCTCGAAACGTTCTAGCTTTACTTTAGTGCGTTCTGCATTATCGGTAAGTAACAAACTAATTTTACTCACGCCAATTTCTGTGGCTTTCTCTAAGAAGTATTCTATTCTGTCGTTATTCTTGGTAGGAGCAATAGCAATGTGAATTTCCTCTTTAGGAGCTTCGTGTTCTTCTAAATGAAGTACTTCAACACGCGTTGCTTTAGGATTGTTATCGCTTATTGCCGCAACAGCCACTAATCCTTTACCATTGAGCAATTGTATTTCATCACCGTTTTTCATGCGAAGTACGCGTGAAATATGCTTGGATTCCTCAACGGGTAAAGTGAAGGTCTTATTTTCTTTCGTTAATTCTGGAAGATAAAACTGTCTCATTAGTGCAAGAGTCTGTAAATTAATTCTTTGTATAATTCTCCATCTGTGGCCTGACCACGATTAATTCCTTTGAACTTTAAGTCAAATTCTTGAAGTATAGCAATGTTTTTAGCGGTTTTCTTTACGGGGAATATCTTTGTTGCTTGGCGCGTTTTTCGAACAATGAAAGGGTTCATTTTTAAACCTGTCGCAATTTCTTGATCTGTATTGTTCTTGGAGAAGTGCATGTACATCAACTGTTTGAACAATTCAAACAAAGTGCTCACGACAACAACTCCTGCTGTAGCTTTAGGGTTTTGATCAAAGTATTTAACGATCTCCAAGGCTTTTTTGACTTGTCGCTCTTGAACGGCACTTTTTAATTCCCACACATTGTAATCTTTCGAAATACCAATGTTTTCTTCAATGTGAATGTCAGAAATCTGCGTTCCTTTCTCAAGAACTATAGACAGTTTATCAAACTCTTTGGTGATTTTGGATAAATCATTTCCCGTAGCGTTGGCCAAAAGGTTTAACGCCTTGTCTGTAATGCTAAACCCTTCTTTTTTAACAAAGTCTTGAATCCAAGCATTGAGGTTCCAATCCTTCACTTTTTCACTTAAGAAAACGACACCTTTTTTGCTGGCTTCCTTTAGGAATTTCTTTCGACCATCTACCTTTTTGTATTTGTGAGCAATCACAAAAACGGTAGTCGGTACAGGGTTCTGCATGTATGCGTCTACCATTTCCCAGTTTTTCATATCCTGGGCTTCCTTCAAAACTACAAGTTGACGTTCAGCCATCATTGGGAATTGTTTGGCTTGAGAAACCAGTGCTACCGGATCACAATCCTTCCCGTATAAAATAGTTTGGTTGAAATCTCTTTCACTTTCATCCAAGGCATTTTCTATGATGGATTGGGTTATTAAGTCTATAAAATAAGGTTCTTCCCCATGTAAAACATACACAGGTGCAAAGTCTTTTTGCTTTACCTTTTTTATGATTTCAACTTCACTCATTGAGCTTATTTAAGGTATCTAAAGTCTTGTCCGCTTTTCAAATTCTTCACCGCTTCTAGGATCAAACGAATGGTGTTTTCTACATCATCCTTATGACACATTTCCACTGTGGTGTGCATATAGCGCAATGGCAAAGAAATTAATGAACTTGGCACTCCTTCGTTACTGTAAGCAAAGGCATCTGTATCTGTACCTGTTGCTCTTGATGCCGCAGCACGTTGGAATGGAATTTTATTTTTGTTGGCCGATTCGATGATGTGTTTCAAAAGGTTGTTTTGTACGGCAGGACCATAGGTTAAAACTGGACCTTTACCTCCAGCTTGGTCACCGTGTACCTTTTTGTCTATCATTGGGGTTTGTGTATCATGACAAACATCTGTAATGATGGCAACATCCGGCTTTATTTTATGCGCAATCATTTGTGCTCCACGTAAACCTACTTCTTCCTGAACAGCATTTACGATGTACAATCCGAAATCTAATTTGTGCTTTTCTTCTTTCAATAAACGCGCAACTTCAGCAATCATGAAACCACCAATTCTATTGTCCAAAGCTCTACCCACAAATTTCTTCTCATTCAAGATTGTAAATTCATCATCAAAAGTTACTACACATCCAACATGAACGCCCATAGCTTCAACTTCCTCTGCTGTATCACATCCACAATCTAAGGTGATGTTTTTCATAGAAGGTGTTACTTCTTTTTCATGACGCGTGTGAATGGCAGGCCATCCAAAAACAGCTTTTACAATTCCTTTGTCTGTATGTATGTTTACTCTTTTTGATGGAGCGATGATATGGTCAGAACCACCATTTCTTCTCAAGTAGATAAATCCATCCTTAGTGATGTAATGCACAAACCAAGAAATTTCATCAGCGTGCGCTTCAATTACAACTTTGTATTTAGCTTCAGGGTTGATAACCCCAACTACAGTTCCGTAGTTATCTGTAAAGTATTCGTCTATGTATGGCTTAATGTAGCTCAACCAAAGTTTTTGTCCTTCAGCTTCAAAGCCAGTTGGTGATGTATTGTTTAAATATTTGGTTAAAAAATCAAGTGATTTTTTCGTGATGATATCTTTTTTTGCCATAATGTTTTGCTTTCGATCTGTTGTAATTTTTGCAATAGGTAAAAATAGTTTTTTCTGTAGATTTTGAGGTGGAAAGGAGATGATTTCTGTATAGAAGAATGAAAAAAATGGTAACGAAGTAACATCCCCACATTAAAAAGAAAAATATCCATAAAAAATATCCTTTAAACACAAGATTTGACGCAAAAAGACGTTAGAATTTGTAGAACAACAAATGACAACGTAACATGATAATTTTCTTGGCTTTTTTGGTGATGGTGATGGTGATTTCTGGGGTGGTAAAATATGTAGAGAAACTACAAGAAGCTAAGGAGAATTAACCCCTTAGAACTGTCTAATATTCAGATCTTTATTTTTACGGAGATAATACCTAATTATCGTACGGGCATCTCTGTCTTCGTGTTGATGCTCAATGGCTTCTTTCCAAACTTCAATGCTTTTATTCATATGAAAAAAGGGAAGGTAACCATAGCCTACATAAATTCCATTTTCTATTAAAACAATACTGTTTTCTCCTTTTTTTCGTCCTTTTTCGATGATGAAGAAATTCTCATTGTCAAAAGCCATAGAATCAATAAAACTATTCACTCTAGCATTATAGGTAAGGGTAGGTTCCTTTTGTATACACGCACCAAAACATTGCTTGGTATGATAACTGAAGCAAGCGTGTTGAGTAGGGTAGATGCCTAGTAATTTTTGACACAAGACATGTTTCCCAGCTATATCTTCCAAAAACTTTTTACTGTCTGCCTTTGAGGTGAAAGTAGTGATAGGAGGATCTGTATTCTTGTTTAAGGTATCTACATACAGGTTGATGTAGCCGCCATTATCTGTGTATGAAAACAAACCGTGTGAAAAGTTCGATCTTCTCAACGCACGGTTGTAAATTGGTTTGTATTGCTTGATTAACGCAGATTCGTAAAGCAAGGAAATCATTTCTGATCCTGTGAGCTCATATTCAATACGTGCAATATTCTCACGCATTTCTATCGCACGCTTGGTTTTACTGTTTTTTAAGTGTTGCTTGATACGTGTTAAGATGTGCTTGCTCTTTCCAATGTATATCAACCTATTGGTTTCGTCGTAAAACCTGTATACACCCGTTTTGTTGGGTATATCTTCGAGTTGACTCAAATCTAAATTAGGGTGGAGGATGGAAGGATTAATTTCTGAAGTAATAAATGTGTTGAGGTCATTACTATCTTTTTCAAAAAGTATTTTGAATAACTCAACTGTAGCCATAGCATCTCCAGCAGCCCTGTGTCTACCCACCAGTTCTATACCTAAATCATTGGTTAGTTTACCCAAACTGTACGAGTCATGTCCTGGAAGCAAGATGCGCGAAGCCCTTACTGTACACATGTGTGGATAACGAAAATCG
>NZ_JBVCPV010000098.1:0-11019 GCF_057456495.1 Lishizhenia sp.
GTGAGTACTTTCCAACACTTATGCGAAGTGCATCAGTTAAATCCAGCAAGCACCCTCTTTATTGACGATTCTATTCAACATGTTGAAGGTGCAAAAGAGGCTGGATTGATGGCTTATCACCTAGATAAGGGGGAAACTATTGAACAACTAGCTTTCTTACGTTAATCGAATTTATCGTTCATTTAGTCTAATGACCTCCTTGTTTATAGGTGCTATTCAGTAAATTGAAGTATGTATAAATGGGAAGGACAAGTATTGAACGAGAGTGATACAACAGCGCTAACTGATGTTTCATTAAACTTTGCTTCAGTTGATACTTTAGGACTTTCGGGAGATTTAAGTTCTTCCGTAGAATGGTCCAATTACCTATACCTCGTTTTATTCGTGGTTATCATTTATATTTTCTATGCTTTTATGAAGAGGAAAGGATAGATTCGTTTCATTTTGTGGGGTTAACAGTAAAACCGTCTAGTAATGCTAGACGGTTTTTATATACCTAAAATCTTTCGCGTTAAGCTATCCTCCAAAACGCTAACTCCTTCTTTTTTATTCATCTGTAAAAATTCGGTCTCTAAACTATTCAGTACTGCAACCTGATCAAAATTGTAAATTTCTCTCTTTTCGGAATTAATGCGCGTGGCACCTGATAGTCGCGGACTTTCCTCAATTGTAGCCAACTTTTCGGGTTGTACCTCTACCACCACCTCTTTAAATACTGTATCAGGATCTGCAGGTACAAGCACTTCCTTCTCAACATATTCTGTTAGGTATACTGTTTCGGGTTGCTGAACTGAATTCTTCATCAAAAAGTGATATCCCCCCAATAAAGCAACAAAAACAGCCGCAGCTTTCCAAAGCGTAACCTTACTTTGAAACAATACTAAGATTCCTCCGTTTCTCTTCTCTTGTAATGCCTTTAGCGCTTTAGAAGGCACCGGGACAACGAGCGTATTGTTATTGTCATCTTCAGCAAAGGTTTCCTGGGTCATGAAGATCACCAAGCGTTGTTCTTTATATTCCTCTGCTGACATTTGCTCTAAAACAAAGCTTGTCTCTTGGGGAGTTAAGGCTTCAAAATCTTTATTTTCTAATAAATGAAGTATGTCCATAATTTCTCTTTTTTAATGTTGAACTTTTGTAAACAAGCGCATTTTTTCTGCGAGTATTTGGGTGGCTTTATTCAATCTCGATTTTACCGTTCCCTCCGGTATATTTTGAGCTTGGGCTATTTCTTTCACTTTTAGTTCTTCAGAATAGCGCAACACAAAGGTTTCTCTGTAGGGAGAAGGCAAGGCAGCAATTTCTTCTTTCAATGCTTGATTTTTTAGCTCCCTATCCATTTTATCTTCAGCTTGATTACTTATCTGAAGGGATGTATTTTGAATTTCTCGTATGTCTCCAACATTTTTCCTGAAGTGATTTTTACACAAATTTGCCGCAATCGTAAACACCCATGTTTTAAAACTTTTGTTGCGGTCAAAACCCTCGGCAGCTTCCACTACTTTTAAAAAAACATCCTGCGTAAAGTCTTGTGCTCGGGCCTCATCTTGTTTCAACATCTTGTACATAAACAATAAAATACGCTGCGCATAACGACTGTAAAGTTCATTAAATGCCGATTCATCCCCTTTGGTAAGGCGATGCATCAGCTCTTCGTCTTTAAGTTGTTTATAGCTACTCAAGTTCCAATTGCTTTTTTACCAATCCGTAGTACTCAAAATTATGCGCAATGCGATGGATGATTTCCAGGGTTTCTTGGGCTTTTGCTTCTTTACTGATCAATTTATAATACTTGTAAAGATGCACTAAGCCAGGAACGTACATGTTGTTCATACGTAAATCTTGATTGGCCCATTCACTTGTATAATAATCGTGAATTAAAAGATCGGTATAAAATACTTCCTCAAAATTGTGTACCAAAATTGAAACATTATCTAGCTTCTCTTCACTGTATTGATAGAGTAAACCAACATTGTAGAGTTGATCTAGTTTATCCTGTTGGTCGTGTAACAACCCTCTTGAAGAAAAGTACAAGGTTCTAGCTCCCTTGTGTTCAATAATATGATTGATAATCTCAGGAAAAGACTTGTTTTCACCTTTTAATTCAGGAATGTTCAAGGTATTAAAAATGCGTTTGCGGTAACTTTCTATTTGTGCCAAAAACACGTTGAGCACCGTTAGATCTTGTCGTACGCTATCTGCGTGTTGGGCCACCCATAATGGATAGGTATCATTGTCTCCAGCCGTTAATATAATCGCATCTTTTTGAGCACCATTGAGCATGTTGTGCGCCAAAAGTAGAGTAGCTGGTGTAAAGTGTGCACTTTTCTTCCAGAGCTCCGAGACTTCCTTTAATTTATTGGGATTGTACTCATATACCTCGTAGATATTCATGAGTTCCGGATACACATCACTACTTTCTGGTTTTAACTTATGTGCATTGAGTGCATTGCTGATCAATTCTTTTCGCTGTTCTGGATTTTCAGCTTGGTAGATGGGTTTGGCCCACGACATAACATGGTAATAGGCAAAAGTATTGGGAATGTGTTTGGCCATTTGCTCCAAAACCTCTTCCTCCTTTTCGACCCATTCTAACCTTAGCGCTTCAGAATCCGCTTTACGACCTGCATAGCGGGTAGCCGCATAATAATTGGTCCAAGCATCTTCATTCTTCTTGTCTTTTTTCACCTCTTTCGCCCACAACTCATGTTGAGTAACATACCAATCATAAGAATTGATAACGCGCGTAAACGAATAAATTTCCTCCGGTTCTGCTATTTGCGCTTGTGCCGTTCCCATACCGAAAAAGACTACAAGACTTAAAATCATTAATTTTTTCATGGATGATGTTTTCCCGTATTACACAATAGACGAGAAAACGTTCGCGAGGAAATGGAAAGAAATGTTAAAAGACGAAGAGAGCCACCTTTTGAACGAGATGAAGAGTTGGCTAATTTGAACCCATGAAATAAATCTTCACAAAAGTATAAAGCAAAAAAAAAAGCACTTATTTCTAAGTGCTTTTTGCTCCTCCTCTTGGGCTCGAACCAAGGACCCTCTGATTAACAGTCAGATGCTCTAACCAACTGAGCTAAGGAGGAGTGTGCTTCGTTTGCGGGGACAAAGATATACATTCTTTAGACAACCGCAATGCTTTTGAGCAAAAAAAATTAAAAAAATTTGAAAGTTTTTTATTAATTATTGAATATCAATTCTTTAAAAATCGTCTTCATTTAGGGTGAAATCATCAAAGCCACCTGTACCCAAATCATTTTCGCTGTCATCTAAGTTAAATTCTTCCGTAGAAGTACTTCCTTGATCCTTACTTGGACGCAAAATATTGGTCTTAGAAACGTTTAACCTGATTTCTGTTTTAATGGAATTGTCGTCTTGCAAATACGCTTTTGGAAAAGGTGTTCCTACCAATTCTACTAACGCCCCTTTTTTAAGAAAGTCTAATATTCTAAGGTTGGCACCTTCTTTCTTCCAAATCGTACAGTTCACCCAGGTTGTTTTTGTTTTAGATTCTCCCGTACGTTTGTCTCTCCAGTTTTTATTGTGTGCAACCGGGAAGTTGATGGCGATTACTCCTCGCTCCATGTTTCTTACCGTCGCATCTTTACCTATGTTTCCTATGAGTCTTGTCTCAAAAACTGTAGCCATGTAATTTTTGTGTATTTAAAAGTGTATGTGATTGTTTCTTACAAAGTCTGCAAAATGAATGCTACTCAAATTTAACAATATAAGCGTCGGGGAAACCATTTTCCTTGACTTTTTTGAGCAGTGCTTTACAGTCTTTCTTCTTGGCAAACTTACCCACGTAGTACTTGTATTTGTACATACTTTTAGATTCCACTTTAATACGCTCCACGGTAACACCCAACTTTTTAAATTCGGCAATGTCCGTTTCTACAGGGTCTATACTAGACATGATTTGAATCTTGTAAACCTCACCACTCTGACTCAGCTCTTTTTCTGTATTGATGAAATTGATGTCTTTATGTTCTCGTTTGATGAAATCTCTAAAACCTCTGTACAATGCAGAAGCTATAATTTCTTGACCATATACTGAGTTCAAATAATTGGCTTCCGATGTATTGGTAACGAATCCACACTCTACTAAAACACTGGTCATTTTTGTATACTTCAACACTTGAACAGAATGACCTCTATCTTCACCTGTTTTTACACCTCTACTTCTTCGTTTTGCTCTGTTTTCAAATTGATCTTCGAATTCAGTGGCTAGACGAACTGCTTTTTTAGAGGCCCAATTGTGCACATGCGATTCTGTTCCATAAACAGAACTTCTGGCACTACCGTTACAGTGAACAGAGATAAAATAATCTGCGTTTAAATCATTGGCCATTTCTACACGTTCATCTAAAGAAGGATAAACATCTGTTTTACGCGTATAATGCACCTCTACATTGATCAGATTTTCTTCGATATATTTTCCAAATTTTAAAGCAATACTTAAGTTGAGGTCCTTTTCTGGTTTCAAGGCTTTATCCTGAGATAAATGTCCAGGGTCAGAACCACCGTGTCCAGGATCTATTACCACAATCACTTTATCTTTACCGAAAGCGATGATATTTAAGCAAAGGGTAAGTGCAAGAAGGAAAAATTTCATTATTAAACGTTTTAACTATCAAATTAAGCTAAAATCCTCACGTCTTAAACTTAAGGGTATTGAAGATTGTCAAGATAGCAATGTGTAAAAAGCTTAAGCCTCAGATTTTTGATAGAATTGTGATGAAAATACAGCCAGGAATAAAGCGATAAAAGTAACTCCTTGTTGCGTTTCTATGGTATCCTCTGGCAAAAAGCTAGCCAAAGCAATGAGCCCGAAAGCAAGGGCTAAAATATGCTTGTTGCTCACGGCTCTTTTTAAGAAAAGGAACCAAATTGAAAGAAAGAGAATTAAGCCCGGAATCCCGAATGTAATCCAAACCGTTAAAAATTGATTGTGCGCCCTGTTTCTGTGGTACTTATCTAATTTAGAGTCAAGGTCATCATAAGCCTTATCAAATTCATCCTGCACATCTCCTGTTCCTACCCCGAAATAAGGATTGTTTTTTATGATGTACCAGGCAGCCGACCAATGTTCGAACCTTTGTAATAGAGAATGACCGTTTGGATTACCGTTAGCCGCATAGGTTTGCAATTGCGTCTTCAATCCATTCAATCTATTCGTCACCCCGCCATTTTGAAATTCTATACTAGGTATACCTTGTTCAATAAACCTGACATCTTCCTCCGTCAATTGTGCTACGCCTTGGGCGTCTTTTCTCAAATTTTTAGAAGTTAAATATCTCCAGAGCGTGTATTTTACGTGTTGATTTTTTCTGTCTAAACTATCATAGGCTAAATCAGAACGCTCATTCCACTTTTTACGCATTTCATCCTCTGCCAAGTAGACCATCAATGGATAGCCATTTTCAAAAAAAGTGGAAGTAGTATCGTGGTAGTAAACAGTTCCCTGAGCACTTTTATATTCTAAATCACCATAGATGTAATTATCACTTTCTGGTATTAAAAATTGAACGATGCCAACAGTTACCGTTGTTGCCGCTCCTAAAAATAAAATCCAGAGGGTCCACTTTAAACTTTTAAGTTTCAATTTAGAAATGGCATAGAAAAACAATCCTCCCATTAAACATGCATAGGCAACTACCCCGCTTAAAACCTGACTGTAGAGTGCATAGTAAGAAAACCATGCAAAAAGTAGTGCATAGAGTATGTAATACTTCATGCGTTTTACGGTATAGAAAAGGGTTATTGCCGCACCAAAGACAACGAGTAAAGCGTACCGAATATGCGATCCAAATATGGACATTTCTCTGATATCGAGTATAATGCCTTCTTCTATTTTATCGTGATAATTATAGTAATTGATACTCGTGGTAACCAGTAAACTCAACAAGAAAAGGTGCAATCCAATTTTTACCTCTTTGGCTTTTAGCGGCCTTGCTCCATATACAAAAGGCAAGGCGAAAAGCGGCAATTTTATGCGAATGTCATGTAAAGCATAATCAAAATTAGAAGTGTAAATTAACCCTAGAAAATGAAAGCCAAAAAACAACAATGTTAAGGCAACAATTTTATTTTCTCTCAGGTTTTTCAAGTACTTAGCGAAGTGTGCTTCAAGTACTAAATTGAGTATGCACAACATGGTAGCAAGCGACAACACCACTTTATTAAGCGGGAGTCCGACGCACAGTGCAATGAAACACAATTGATGAATGAACGCATGGACACGATAGCCAAAAAGCTTGTCGAGCATAAGTAGAGTAGTTTCTTTTTATTTCTTAACGTTAATATGCAAGGTAGAATTGTATAATTTCTCATTATTTAATACCTCCATCGCTTTTTCCAAACTCTTATCGCTGATGAAACTATTTAAAACTCTACCTTCTTGGTAATAGTAACGCGCAACAATTTCGTTTTGCAACATTTCTTTAATTTGTGTTTTAAAACGGATAAGATCTTCTTTTTTTGAAGGTTTCAAAGCGGCTAACAACGCTTCAATCTCTTTTTCTGTACTTTCAAAATAACCTTCCATTTTAGCGACCTCTACTACCTCTTTCATTTTCTCCTCAGAAGCAGTATTGTACGAAAATTCCTTACTCAAAGCAAACGCTATAAATTCATCGTAGGCCTTATCACTCAAAACAAATTCCTCGGGTGCAGCTATGCTATCGTGTTTATGTTTGTAGTGTGTAGCGTAATCAAAAATGATGTTTTTCGCCAAAAGCATTGCTGCGAGTCTGCTCATATTTTCTCCTTCTACCGATATATCTGGCTCTATACCTCTACCGTCAATCACTTCTCTTCCATTTTTAGTGTAAAAGATTTGAAGTAAGGAGTCTGGAACTTCGTCTACTTGACCATCCACCTTATTAGAATAATCTAATTTCTGAACACATCTTCCTGATGGCGTATAGTATTTTGCAATGGTCAACTTCATTTTAGAACCGTATTTTAAATCAACTGTTCTTTGCACCAGACCTTTTCCAAAAGAGGTTCTTCCCACAACAACAGCTCGGTCTAAATCTTGTAACGTTCCACTTACAATTTCTGATGCGGAAGCAGAACCTTCGTTGATCAATACTACAAGGGGAATTTCTAAATCTAAGGGGTCTTGCTGTGTAACGTAAACTCTATTTTCTTCTTTCACCCTAGACTTTGTAGATACCACAACTTGCCCCTTGGGTACAAACATGTTTACAATTTTTACGGCTTCCATCAGCAAACCACCACCGTTGTTTCTTAAATCTAACACCAGCGATTCCATTCCCTCTTGTTTTAAGGATTGAAAAGCTTTGCTCACGTTGGCACTCGCCGTTTGAGTGAAGGAATTCAACGCAATATAACCTACTTTGTCGTCTATCATTCCTGAATAAGGAACATCTGGTAATTTGATCTCATCGCGAATTATTTTCGCCTCTCCCTCTCCAACATCAGGTCGTTTGTATTGCACAATAACTTCAGATCCTTTCAGTCCTTTCAAAGCATTAGAAACTTCTTCTGAGCTTCTATTTTTCATGTCACGACCGTCTATGGAAAGAATAATATCTCCAGCCTCCAAACCAGCATTATACGCAGGGTTGCCTTTGTAAGGTTCTGTTATAATCGTGTATTCTCCCACTTTCCTAATCGTAGCACCTATCCCACCGTATTGCCCCGTATTCATCATACGGAAATCTTCGATGTTGGCCTCATGGTAATACACCGTATATGGATCCAAAGCGCGCAGCATGGCATCAATGGAAGTTTTGG
This sequence comes from Lishizhenia sp., assembly GCF_057456495.1. Classification (NCBI taxonomy): domain Bacteria; kingdom Pseudomonadati; phylum Bacteroidota; class Flavobacteriia; order Flavobacteriales; family Crocinitomicaceae; genus Lishizhenia; species Lishizhenia sp. The sequence goes on from NZ_JBVCPV010000098.1 coordinate 7,780, forward strand.
AAAGCTCTCCTGTATTGGGTTCATCTACATAGTACTTTTCTAAATTCATGTAAATGAGATCCATTAATTCCATGGATTTGATTACCTCAAAACTATTACTCTGTGCCTTTGATGTGCTATAAAAGCAAAGTAAACTGATAACAACGAAAAGATATTTTTTCATGTGCTTAATTTTCTATGTGTAGCGCTTGATTTAACTTCACCAAGGCCTTTTTCAATTTCGTTTCTATTAAATCGTAATCTGGCAGCTCTCTCCCTGTATACATAATAAATAAAGCGAGTTGCTGATTCTTCTCCTTCAATCCTTCTTCTAACTCCTGTCTGTTTTTCCTAAAAACTTCGCGCATCAAACGCTTAATTCTATTTCTATCAACAGCGCGTTTAAAGTTTCGTTTAGGAGCAGTTATAACGATTTGAAAAGGAATTTCTTTTGGAAGACTTGTGATTTGATAACGTATCATAAAAGGATATGATTTGATCCCCTCCCCTTCACTAAACAAGGCGTCGATAATTTTTCGACTGCACAGTTTATACTCCTTTCCAAATCCTTGATTCATATTACAAAGATAACAGAAGTACTCGCTTACAAAAACAGCTTTATTAATCGCAGAATATTTTTTGGCACAGCTTTTGAAAAGTGATTATTAAGCAACAAAAAACACATGAAAACACAAAAGAAATCTAAAGCCATTGAATTAATGTTGAGCACCAACTTGAGTGCCTACATTCAATTCTTAAATCAAGAACTTGTTAAGTAGTTAAAGTAATAGTTTATAGTTAGTACAGCAAAAAGGAGGTCCCGTAAAATGAACCTCCTTTTTTTATGTTTAAATCTTATGGTTTTGAAATAATTATTTCAAAGAGTTTTTGATTATTGAGCTTAGGTCTGCCCTCGTCATTACTCCGCTTCCTCGCCAGGCAATTTCACCTTCTTTGAAAACGATGAAACTAGGAACACCTCTAATCTTATACTTTGCCGCTAAAGCTTGATTTTTATCTACGTCAATCTTTAGTACGCGTAAATCCTTGCCAAACTCATTTTTTACATCGTCTACTACAGGGTGCATAGTTTGGCAAGGGCCACACCATGTAGCATGAAAATCTACCAATACTGGTACCTCTCCCTTTACTATTTCCTTAAAACTTTCCATTTTTATTTTTTTGCTTTTGATGGATCATATGAACTAAATAGGTTAATCCAAATGAGTCGACCAGCTCTAAAAGTAACCGGCGCTAAACCTAAAAGTGTTGCTACCACAATAATGATATATGCCCAATAAGGTGTATCTGGAAAGAGCAAATACGTACTTACAAAAGCTGCAACAGAAAATGCTACACTTACGGCGTAAGCAACGTACATAGCTCCGTAAAAGAAACCTGTTTCCATTTCGTATTTATGTCCACAATGCGAACACTTTTCCTCCATTTTATCAAATTTCTTGAAACTATATACCCTTTTGTAGGTAAATACTTTCCCTTCATGACAAACAGGACATTTTCCATTAAAGATGCTGTACAATTTTGTGCCTTTTAACCCCATGGTCTTCTATTTTTTGATCCCTTTGTTCACTTAACAAATATAAGGTTAAACACCCTTTTTATCTGCAACATTTGTTACGCAAAGCTATAATTTATTCAAGGTCTAAATAACGCTTTATCTCCGATATAGTACTAATGCATTAAAGACAATAAATAGCACATATTTCCCATCTAGCCATTCTAACAGATATTTTAAAGCTACTCTTGAATGATTTTGTTCTTGTGAAGGCTATATCAAATCGATACTTGGTTTTTTGGTAATTTCCTGACAACATAGCGCTATTCAAGCTCCTCCCAACCCTGCTTCTTTGTTTACGTTAAAAAATTAGCGACCTTTGCACCGGAATTTTACTATGGTACAGAAAACAAACATCAGAAATTTAACGCTTGCTGAATTAAAAAATCAATTCACAGGTATGGGCGAAAAAGCATTTCGAGCGAAACAAGTATACGAATGGCTTTGGAAAAAAAATGCCCATAGTTTTGAAGAAATGAGCAATTTAAGTGTGAAGTTACGCGATCAATTGAATGAATTATTTTTCATTGATGCCATAGCGTTAGATGACCAACAAATTTCTAGCGATAAAACGATTAAATGTGCTTTTCACGCTGGAGAAAAACAAGTTATTGAAGGTGTATTGATTCCAACAGCTTCTCGAACAACCGCTTGTATTTCTTCTCAAGTTGGTTGTAGCTTGGCTTGTAAATTCTGTGCTACTGGTCGACTTAAACTCATGAAGAACTTATCGGCTGGTGAAATTGTAGACCAAGTTGTTTACCTTAAGAACCAGGCAGAGCAACGTTACAACAAAAGTTTAACCAACATTGTATACATGGGAATGGGTGAACCTTTGTTGAACTATAAAAATATGCTCCGTAGTACAGAGATAATTACTTCTGAAGAAGGTTTAGGTATGTCGCCCAAACGTATAACTGTATCTACTGCCGGAATTGCCAAGATGATTAAAAAACTAGGTGACGATGAGGTAAAATTTAACCTTGCCCTTTCTCTGCACGCTGCTAACGATAAGAAGCGTAGTAGAATCATGGAAATCAACGACACCAACAATTTAGAAGTATTGGCAGATTCTCTGAAATACTTTTACAGTAAAACAGGAACACGTATCACTTTCGAATACATCATCTTTAAGGACTTCAACGATGCATTGGAAGATGCTCAAGAATTAGCTGAATTCTGTAAAAATGTACCGTGTAAAATCAACATCATCGAATACAATCCTATAGACGATGGTGAGTTCCAACAAGCTTCTAGAGCAAAAGTAGATGCCTTTGCTGCTTTCTTAGAAGAGCGTAACCTTATCGTGAACATCAGACGTTCAAGAGGAAAAGACATAGACGCGGCTTGCGGTCAACTTGCCAATAAAAACAAAGCGATAGAGTTAAAAGAAAGAGTACTAAAATAGACCCTTCTCCAATTGCTAAGGTCTGTTGGAGCATTAAACGCACCTCATATTTTCCTTTTTGCATTTACTTGAAGGGGGTGACTATTCCCATCATTTAATAATCGTCGCGTTGCCTGATTTCAAGTAAATGATGAAAATCCGCCATTCTACCGAGTAAAGGTAATTCTTCATTATTTCACCAATATTACCTACTCCAACCCCCTATTCAATTGGCAATCTCATTCCATATAAAAGACATTCGGCAGCATTGCGGAGCGTGAATAAAACATCACCTTTA
>NZ_JBVCPV010000099.1:0-10925 GCF_057456495.1 Lishizhenia sp.
CACTATTTAATAAACCCATTCTTATCACTACTTTTGCGGCATGATAAATTTGGATAATCTTGGTGTTCACCTTCCTCAGGGGTATTTGTTTAACGAAATTAGTTTACAAATCAATAAAGGAGATAAAATCGGTTTGGTTGGAAAAAACGGAGCGGGTAAGTCTACTTTATTGAAATTAATTGCGGGGTGGGACAAGCCTTCTGAAGGTAGAATTCACAAACCCAAAGATTGTACAGTTGGTTTCTTAACACAGGATATAGAAATCGACACCAATAAAACGGTGTTTGATTACCTAAAGTTTTCTAACGAAACCCTTAATCATATTCGTCAGAAATTAGACGATATCAATGACCAATTGACCACAAGAACGGATTACGAAAGTGATTCTTACTTGCAGTTGTTGGATGATTTGAACGATTACAATACGCAGTTCTCTTTACACGAAGGTTTTCAATGGGAAGAGAAAATCATGGCCACTTTAGATGGTTTAGGTTTCAACGAAAAGAAGATAGAAAATCCCTTGGAAGATTTATCTGGAGGTTGGAAAATGAGAGCCGAATTAGCCAAAATATTGGTGAACAAACCAGATGTTATTCTACTGGATGAGCCCACCAACCACTTGGATATTATCTCAATTTCTTGGTTGGAGAAATATTTACAAACCTTCGAAGGGGCGGTAATTACCATTTCTCACGATAGATTATTCTTAGATAACGTTACCAAGCGTACTTTGGAAATTGCGCAAGGTTCTATTTTAGATTTCCCTTACCCTTACTCTTTGTACAAAGAAAGAAGGTCAGAAGAAATAGAACGTTTAAAAGCGGCTGCCAAGCAACAGGAAAAAGACATCAAGCAAACCAAAGAGTTAATTGATAAATTCCGTGCGAAGAAAAACAAAGCAGCCTTTGCCCAATCTTTGATCAAGAAATTGGAGCGAACTGAAATCATCCAAGTGGAAGATGATGTGGTTGCGAAAATGAAAATAGCCTTTCCTTTAAGTGTGCAACCCGGAAAGTGGGTGTTGGAAATGGAAGATTTGGGTAAATCTTATGGCGACAACCTCTTGTTCAAGGATGTGAACTTAACCGTGGGTAGGGGTGAAAAAATTGCTTTGCTTGGACCTAACGGTGTAGGTAAATCCACTTTACTGAAGCGCATTATGAAAACTTTGGACGGAGACGGAACTGTAAATTACGGACACAACGTACAGGTTACTTACTTCGCACAAGACCAAGCCGAAGCTTTGGATAAAGAAAAAACGATATTGGAAACCGTAGACGAGGTTGCTAAAGGAGATATCAGAAAAGAATTGAGATCTGTTTTAGGTGCTTTCTTGTTTAGTGGTGAAGATGTAGATAAAAAAGTAGGTGTGCTTTCTGGAGGCGAACGTACGCGTTTGGCTTTGTGCCAATTGTTATTGAGTCCGAGTAACGTGTTGATTCTCGATGAGCCGACCAACCACCTTGATATCCAGAGTAAGGAGGTACTTAAGAGTGCGTTGATTAATTACGAAGGAACCTTCATTATTGTATCGCACGATAGAGAGTTCTTGGATGGTTTGACGAACCGTATTTGGGACATTGAAGACAAAGCGTTGAAAATTCACCACTACACGGTACAAGAATTTTTAAGGAGAAAGATGTCGCTCAACGGCGAACACAAGGCGCAAAAGAAAGCGGCCAAGCCGAAAAAAGAGGTGGTTAAAGAAGAAGCACCGAAGCAAGAATTGAGTTACGAAGAAGCTAAAGAATTGAAACGCCAACGTAATAAATTCAAAAATCAGGTCAATAAAGCAGAACAAAACATAGAGCGTTTAGAAAAAGAAATTGCCGAAATGGATAAAGTTCTGGCCGATTTAGATTACACTGACGAAGAGAACGCTGCCAAGCAATTAGCTAAGTATGAAGCCTTAAAAGCAGACTTAGACAAAGAAATGATGGCTTGGGAAGAGGGTACTGAACAGCTCATGGAATTAGAAAATTAAAAGTTTTTCCTTTTTTCCATTGCAGGTTTAAAAAAGCTACGTATATTTGCACCCCCAACGGGACACAAACAAGCGAGTTTGTTTAGAAAAAGAAATAACTATTTTAAGATATAGTGCGAGGTGGAGCAGTTGGTAGCTCGTCGGGCTCATAACCCGAAGGTCGTCAGTTCGAGTCTGGCCCTCGCTACCATTGAAAAGGGAAATTCAAATTTTGAGTTTCCCTTTTTTTGTGTCTTATATTTTGACAAACGGGCGGTCTTTCCGCTATAGTCCTCACCCTCTTTTACTTTTAACTAAAGAGTTGCGCGGCTTCTTAGGTCGCCCCTAACCGCCAAGTTGCAATGCAAAATAGTCCTCCGGGCTGCCGCTGCTATACCTGTTTGGTAGCTCCGTATTCATTGAATCATTTAAAGGATCTTCCGCTCTGAGTAAAATAATCTATACTTCAGTCTCAAATCAACAATTCTCTGACACTTCTTTGTTTTAAAGTTCTTAATTTTGGGGCCGAATCATGAATCTCTTATAGATTCTGCAACTTAAAAATTGAGATATGAAAAGGTCAAATTCTGAACAACTCTTCGAAACTGCAAAACAATACTTGCCGGGTGGTGTAAACTCTCCAGTTCGTGCATTCAAATCAGTTGATGGTGCGCCATTATTCATTAAAAAAGGAGATGGTGTTAACATTTGGGACGAAGACGATAACCAATTCATCGATTTTTGTTGTAGTTGGGGACCACTTATCTTAGGTCATAACAACCCTAACGTAAGAGAAAAAGTAATTGAAACTTTACACAACGGTTCTAGCTTTGGAGCGCCAACGCGTTTAGAAAATGAATTGGCTGCTTTGGTAGTGGAAAATAATCCTGTGATCGACAAAATTAGATTCTGTAGTTCAGGAACAGAAGCGGTAATGTCGGGCTTACGTTTAGCGCGAGGTTACTCTGGAAAAAACAAAATTGTAAAGTTTGAAGGATGTTACCACGGTCACGTAGATGCCATGTTGGTGAAAGCTGGATCTGGATTAGTAACTTTTGGAGAATCTACATCTGCAGGTATTCCTGAAGGATACACCAACGAAACATTGGTTTTACCCCTGAATGATTTAGACGCAGTGAAAGCATGTTTTGAAGAATGGGGACACGATATTGCTTGTGTAATCATTGAACCAATTCCTGCCAACAACGGATTACTGTTACAAGACAAAAAATTCTTACAAGGATTAAGAGAATTGTGTACAGCAAACAATATCTTATTGTTCTTCGACGAGGTGATCTCTGGATTTAGAGTAGCCTTTGGTGGAGCATCAGAATACTACGGAATTACACCAGACATCGTTTCATACGGAAAAATTATTGGAGGTGGATTACCTGTTGGAGCGTACGGAGCAAGAAAAGAAATCATGGCTTGTGTTGCGCCAGACGGACCTGTTTACCAAGCAGGAACATTGAGTGGAAACCCAGTAGCGATGGCTGCAGGAATTGCACAATTGGAAGAATGTGTAAAAGACGGTTTCTACGAAGACCAAGAAGAAAGAACACAATTCTTCGTGAACAAGATTAACGCACACGCCAAGGAGAAAGGATACTTATTTGAAATGTTTACCATTGGATCTATTTTCTGGATGGCCTTCTCTGATAAGTTAGCAATTAGAAGAGCCGATGAAATTGATGGAGATATGACCTCTTTCAAAGATTTATACGGAAACTTATTGGAAAACGGATTGTATGTTGGACCTAGTGGTTACGAAGTAGGATTTGTATCTCAAGCACATACCAAAGAAATCTTGGCAGAGGCAGCAGATAAATTCTGTGCGGCTTTAGACGCAACATTTGCAAAATAACTCAAGGAAAAAAGTAAATTCACACAAAAACCCACAACGTGAAAAAAGGAATAGCAATTTTAGGATCAACAGGATCAATAGGAACGCAAGCTTTAGAGGTAATTGAAAACTACCCAGACAAGTTTGATTTACAAGTGATTACTGCCAATAGAAATGCTGACCTTTTGATAGAACAAGCCATCAAACACCAACCCAATACCGTTGTTATTGTGGATGAAAGTAAGTTTGAGCAGGTGAAGTCCGCTTTGTGGGAGCATGAAATTCACGTATATGCAGGTGAAGATGCTTTGGCACAAGTAGTAGAAGGGAATGAAATTCACACTGTGCTTACCGCGTTGGTAGGATACGCAGGTTTAAAACCTACGCTTCGCGCCATTGAAGCCAAGAAAACTATAGCCTTAGCCAACAAAGAAACCTTAGTGGTTGCAGGAGAATTGGTTACAAAAATGGCCCGAGAGAATGGGGTGAACATTTACCCTGTAGATTCTGAGCACTCGGCAATTTTCCAATGTTTGGTGGGCGACTTTGAGAATAAAATTGAAAAGATATACTTAACAGCATCGGGTGGACCTTTCCGTGGTTACACAAAAGATCAACTCGCTGCTGTTACCAAGGCACAAGCCTTGAAACATCCCAACTGGGAAATGGGAGCAAAAATCACCATAGATTCTGCCTCATTAATGAACAAAGGATTGGAAGTAATAGAAGCCAAATGGTTATTCAATTTACGTCCAGACCAAATCGATACCATAGTACACCCCCAAAGTATTGTACACAGTTTAGTACAGTTTGAGGACGGAAGCATGAAGGCGCAAATGGGCTTGCCAGACATGAAACTTCCCATTCAATATGCCTTGACTTATCCCGAAAGGTTTAAAACAGATTTTCCACGTTTCAATTTCATGGACTATCCACAGTTGACCTTCGAAAAAGCCGACGCTGACACCTTTAAAAATTTGAACTTGGCTTACAAAGCTATGGAGATGGAAGGTACAGCGGCATGTGCACTTAACGCAGCCAACGAAGTGAGTGTACAAGCTTTCTTAGAAGAAAAGATTTCCTTCCTGGCCATTGCAGATATCAATGAAGCTGTGTTAATGCAAACCCCAAATAGCTTATCACCTGTTTATGAAGACTACGTTAACACAGACAAATTAGCGAGAGAAAAAGCATGGGAAATGGTTAAAAACTTCAATAAATAAACATTTCTAAAAAGAGTTACAACCCATAAAACCCTTTAAAAATAAGGGTTATAAGTGTTTAAAACTACATTTCAACTAAGGAATTCGCTTTTAGCTTCCCTACATTTCTAGACATTTTGGTACATAATGCCCTGTTTATAGCTGGATTAATTCTTAATTGTTTATATCTTTAGCGTTAAATAATTAATTACAGTATAAACTATGAAAAAAGTATATTTAAGTGCGTTAGCTATTGCACTAGGTACTAGTGGGGTTATCGCTCAGAACACTCCTGAGATCTCTACACTTAGACCTTTGCATAAAGAAGCTAACAATGCAACAGCAAAAGCACTAGGTACTGATGTGTACACAGATGATTTCTCAACACCAGCAAACTGGACAATCGACAATGACGGTGAGTCTGGAGCAACATTTGGATGGAACATCGATGCTTCAAACGATAGCTGGGCTTTAGCTGATATCGCTTCTACATCAGGTGGTTCTTTCGCTGAGGTGAACAATGGAGATCCAACACAGGGTACACAAATTTTAGACAAAGTTTACACAATGACAACTTCAGCTCCTTTGGATATTGAAGCATTGACATTGGCAAACGCAGGTGCTGCTACAGATCAAGTTAACTTATCTTTCGAGCAATACGGTGCGAAATTCAACGATTTACAAGAAGTAAGAGTAAGTACAGATGGTACTAACTTTACATCTGTTTTCGATAACAACAATAAAGAATTATTAACTGCTTCAGGTGGTTCTGCTTACGACAATACTGAAAAAGTATACGTAAACATTTCTGACGCAATCGCAGGTGCTGCTACTTCAGTATGGATTCAGTTCAGATGGACTACTGCATCTACAAACGTAACAAGTCCAAACGTTTGGATTACTTACGGATGGGCAATTGATGATTTAGCTATTTCTACTTTGAATGACTACGATTTATCTGTAGTTTCTTCAAACTGGGGTAGTTACGAATTAGAGGATGGAAACGGAGATCCTATCTTCAATGAAATTCCTTACTACATCATTCCTACATCTCAAGTTGGTCAAATGGCATTCTCTGCTAACGTGAAGAACCCAGGTGGAATGGACTTAACAAACGTTTCTTTAGAAGTAGATGTTAACGGTTCTGTTGTTGCTTCATCAGCTCCAACTACAATTACTGCTGGTTCTACTGACAGTTTATCTACAACTTACACATTACCAGGAAACGGAGTTTACACGATCTCTCAAGAAATTACTATGACTGAGGTTGATGATATTCCAGCTGATAATGACTTGAAAATTATTCCTCAAGACATCATCGTTGCAGATACACACATTTTCGCAAGAGATGAGTACTCTAACTTCGGTGCTGATGGAGGTACAGCTACTATCGATGGTAGTGAAGTATTTGGATACGAAGCAGGTAACTACTTCGAGGTTGTTGCTGACATGACTGTTAAAGGTATCGATGTAGGTATCGCTAACGAACAAGGAAACGTAGGTGATGAAATTTACGGGGCAATCTACACACCAGATGGACAAGGTTCTTTCACATTAGTAGCAGTTTCTGACTACGTTGAAGTACCAAGCTGGAGTTTAGGAAAAATCTTAACATTGAACTTCCCTGCTGGTTCTCCTGCTAACTTAACTGCTGGTGGATTATACTTTGCATGTGTTGGTACACAGTCTGACTTCGAATACTTAACTTCTGGATTCTCTCCAAGAGGTTTATCTTTAACTTACTACGGTGGTGGTATGATGGCTCCAATTGCAAACGGACGTTTCTACACTAACGCTACTCCAGTAGTAAGAATGAACACATTAGGTACAGTTGCAACAGAAGGTGTTGAGGCTTTAGAAGCTTCTTTAGGACAAAACGCTCCTAACCCATTCTCAACTACATCTGAGATTTCTTTCGAATTGACAGAAGCTCAAGCAGTTTCTTTCGAAATCAGAGATTTATCAGGAAGATTAGTTCAGTCTGCTGACTTAAATGTATTGAACGCTGGTACACACACGTACACAGTTGACGCATCTAACTTGTCTGGTGGTGTTTACACTTACACAATGACAGCTGGTGGTCAATCAGTAACTAAGAAAATGATCGTTAAGAAGTAATTCTTACAATCACTATATTGAAAGGGCAATCGAAAGGTTGCCCTTTTCTTTTTGGTCATTTTTCAATTAGAAAATCAACTCCTTTATATACAGTTCATAATTATGCCTTAACTTTGAGGAAGGACAGATCGTATGGAAAAAACAGTAATCATAACAGCAGGCGGAATTGGAAAAAGAATGGGAACTAAACTCCCCAAACAATTCTTGTTAATCAATGGTAAACCAATATTATGGCTTACATTGAAACGCTTTCATGATTACAATCCTGATTTAGAAATTATCATAACACTTCCTGAAGAATGGCTAGAATATTGGGAAAATGTTTGTGTGAATTATGATCCCATACCTCATCGTGTAATTACGGGTGGTCAAGAGCGATATCACTCCATTAAAAACGCCTTAGAAGTAGCCTCTGGCGAGCTCATCGCAATTCACGATGGCGTACGTCCATTTGTAAATGATTACACGCTAAACAACTGCTTTAAAATGGCCGCAGAAAAAGGAAGTGCAATTCCTTGTTTACCCTTAAAAGAATCTTTGCGTCAAAGAATTGATTTAAAATCTAAAGCTGTGGATAGAAGTCACTTCTTAAGCGTTCAAACACCCCAGGTTTTTCAAAAGGATTTGATACAAAAAGCCTATACAATTGAGTATACCAAAGACATCACAGACGACGCCAGTCTTCTCGAAAAACTAGGCGTAGAGGTTCACACCTGCATGGGGAATGAAGAAAATATAAAGATTACCTCCAAAAGTGATTTACTCTGGGCCGAGGTATTTAATAAAGTAAACCAAGATTAGGTTTTACTTCCAAGCTTTAAAGGCTTCATTAAAAAACACTTTTTCTCTGTCTACTTGTTCAACCAAGTGTTGCTTAAACGCTTCAACTTCACCTTGCTGTATAGCGTTGCTAGGTATGTGCAAAGTTAAATCTTTGATGTATTCTAAATACAAGGTTTGCTGGTGTATGCTCACCTTTCTTAAACCTGTATAATACATTACCGTAACCTCTCTATCTGTACTCACTACAGCCTTCGAAGTTATACCAACTCTGAACCAATCTTTACCCAAACCTACAAAAGTATGTAGCAAGTGTTCGGTAGCAACAATTACCAAGGCCAAGCCTACATAAATGAGTATGGGCGATATCATAAAATAAAATACCGCCATACTCACCAATACTGTTACCTCTAATAAACTGTACATTAAAATGCGTTGCTTTCTTGCTTTGGACAGAGGTGCCGACCAAACAAATTTCTGTGTTTGTCGAGCAATGAATAAACCCACCCATCTTCTCGATGCTTTTAAGGCACCCAACAACAAGAAAATTCCTGCAAGAATTCCGTAAATCAAATCGTTATATTCAAAGTCTGGTCCTGGAAATTCGATACCAAACAATTTGTATATCCCCGCATAATCCAATGCCATGGCAAAAGGAAGTGAAAGGATGAAAAATATAACGGTCCAAATATTTACGAATCTATTCATCTTAATCTACTAGTCTTGTGGAATCATTTTTAAACGCTGTTTCAAAGCAGCGATTTTCTCGTTAGAGCTTTCAATTTTACGTTCTACCTCTTGCTTTAATGCATTTGCTCCTTTACTGTTAGCAAAGAAACCAAGGTTGTTTTCGTATTGAATAATCTCTTGTTTAATTTCGTTGATTTGGTTGCGAATCTCTTGTCTTTCTTTTCCAAACATCTTCTTCGCATCCGCGCTTCCAGAAATCGTATCTATTTTAGCCTCGAACATCACCTTATCGCGTTCTTGACCTTCTAACTTCAATTGTGCGTAATGCGCATCTAAAGCAGATTTGTACGCCTTGTAGACTCTGTCTTTATCTTTAAAAGGAACTTTTCCAATCTGTGCAAACTTCTGAGAGAATGCTTTAAGCGCATCAATTGCCTCTTTCTTGGTTGCCGGCAATTGGAAACTTTCGATTTCCTTAATCAACTCCTCTTTAGCTGTTAGGTTTGTTGAGTTCAACTTATCTAATTCGTCAAAGTGTTTTTGCTTGGCATCGAAGAAGTAATCACATGCAGCTCTGAACTCTTTCCATAAAGTCTGTTCGTTGCGCTGACCCGCGTTTCCAGCTTTTTTCCATTCTTTCTGAATGTTAATGATTTGCTGTGTAGTCTCTTTCCAATCCGTTGATGTTTTCAACGCTTCTACTTTAGCAATCAATCCTTTTTTGCGGTCTGCAATCTTATCGTAAACTGCTCGAATTCCTTCAAAGAAGTTTGATTTTGCCTCAAAGAAGGTATCACATTCTGTACGGAATAATTTCCATACTTCCTCATTCTCCTTCTTTGGTCCAAATCCTATGGTCTTCCATTTTTCCTGAAGTGCCAATAAGGCCTTCGTGCTCACATCCCAATCTTTTACAGATTCGTTCTTTTGTGCCACCAAAGTTCTCGCTTCTTCCAACAAGGCTTTTTTCTGTTCAAGATTCTCGTGCATTTTTTGCTTTCTGTCGTCATAAAATGCTTGAATTCTATCCCATGTAGCCTTAACGTTAGACCAGTAGGCTTCTTTTACGCGTTCCCACTCTTCTTGCGGAGCTGGACCCACGTCTTCCCATTCATTTTGCAAAGCTTTTAAAGAAGTTTCCACCTCTTTGATCGACTCTATTGCCGATAAATCTTTGATACGTTCAATAATGGCTTCTTTGGCCTCCAAGTTTTTCTTGAAATCATATTCTTTGATTTCTCTGTAAATCTTCATGTTGTAGAAGAACTCTTCTAACAACCTTGAATATTCACCCTGGATGTCAGGTCTTTTGTCACGAGGAATCTCACCTACTTGTTTCCAAGCTTCTTGAATTTCTTTGTATGCACCAAAGGCCTGACCAATGTTTTCTTCTTCCTCAACTACAGCACGTAGTTTTGCAATCAAAGCTCTTTTCTTTTTCAAGTTCTCGCTTTGCGTTGCATTTTTCTCATCTATGATTGCTTTTTTTCTTTCCTTGTAATCAGAATACAAAGCATAAAACTCATCTTTCAATACATCAACAGCAGGTTCTTCCTCTGGGGTTTCACCTCTTTCTTGGGCTTCTAGTTGAGCTACTTGACGTAATCGTCCTTCTTCCAATAAAAAATCTTCGAATTTCGACTGTAATTCGTTTACATCTCTACTTACCGCCAAAACATTTTCTTGTGTTGTTAAGGCTTTAAGTTGATCGATAAAAGCTTGTTTTTCCATAATATGAGAGAATTTAGGATACTATCCTACAGTATGTACCATATCGAAGTCAGTTAAACGTACGAATTGCTCGATACGTGCATCAACTTCTTCTTTTGTAATATTTTCTAATTTTTCAGTTCCGAATTTTTCAACACAGAAAGATGCCAATGCAGAACCTGCAATAATTGCTCTTTTCATGTTGTCGAAAGAATAATCATCTGTCGCCGCGATGAATCCCATGAATCCACCTGCAAAAGTATCTCCTGCTCCAGTTGGATCAAATACTTCTTCTAACGGTAAAGCCGGTGCAGAGAAAATATTATCTCCGTGGAACAACAATGCTCCGTGCTCTCCTTTTTTGATGATCAAATATTTTGGCCCCATATCGCGAATAACGCGTGCTGCTTTAACCAAAGAGTATTCGCCAGACAATTGTCTCGCTTCTTCATCGTTGATGATTAATACATCTACCATCGTCAAAGTCTTTTTCAAATCATCCATGGCGATGTCCATCCAGAAATTCATTGTATCCATTGCAACCAATTTTGGACGCTCTGCTAATCTTTCGATTACTGTACTTTGAACTTGTGGAGATAAGTTTCCTAACATTACGTAA
>NZ_JBVCPV010000100.1:0-10915 GCF_057456495.1 Lishizhenia sp.
ACAATTTCCACATCGGGTATCTTCTTAAAACGACTACATGATTCATATTTTGAGATGATGAAAACTGGTGCTAAATTGTCAGAGTTAAGAGAGAGGTACTTAGTTCATGATATGAAGAGAGAGTTTCCTAAAATGTTGTATAAAAACACACTTGATAACATCCCATTCGAAAGAAATTTTGAATCTTATTTAAGATTCAATAATATCATTAGTTATAGAAAAATCAAAGAGAAAATGAATCGGTATTTGTTAATTGATATATATCCTTATTTAAGCCAAAGAAATGAAAACTTATTAAGAGAGGTTAAACAGTTTTCCGAGTTTCAAAATTCAGTTCCACCATTTTTAGAATAAGATTTGTCAACTTCTCAGTGTCACTAAATGTTTTCTGTTAGCGATAGCAGCGGCACCGCGGATGTTGGGGCTTGGCTTTTGAATGCTTTATTGGAGAGCGACCTTGTGAAGCTTTGCAAGAAAGGAATGAAAAACCAGGTCGCCAAGAACGCAGTAGAGCGAATAGCGCGCCCGAACAGCTGGCCAATAAATTAGAAATTTCTAAAAGTCTAAGTGTCTAAGTGTCTAAAAGTCTCCATTACATTCTTATTTTTGCCTAAAAATTACGAGCATGGCACAGAAACCTTCGATTCCAAAAGGGACAAGAGATTTTTTACCGGCAGAGGTAGAGAAGAGAAATTACATTTTTAACACCATTTCAACGGTATTTAAGAAGTTTGGATTTGCACCTATAGAAACACCGAGTTTCGAGAATTCATCTACATTGATGGGGAAATACGGTGAAGAAGGAGATAAGTTGATGTTCCAGATCTTGCGATCGGGAAATTATTTATCGAAGTTAAATGAAGGAGAGGTAAGTTCTACGTTGACCAACAATGTATTGGATAAACTGCCTTTAGAAGAAAGAATTAACCTGAACAAGATAACAGGGAAGATTGCGGAGAAAGCTTTGCGTTATGATTTAACTGTACCTTTTGCTCGTTTTGTGGTACAGCATCAGAATGATCTCTCTTTTCCGTTTAAGCGTTACCAAATTCAACCCGTGTGGAGAGCGGATAGACCGCAACACGGACGTTACCAAGAATTCACACAATGTGATGCCGATGTGGTGGGTTCTGAATCTTTGTTGTACGAGGTAGAATTGGTTCAGATTTTTGATGAAGTATTGACGAATTTGAATATTCCTGACTTCAGTATAAAAATCAACAACCGTAAGATACTTTCTGGAATTGCAGAGATTACGGGGCAAGAAGAAAAAATCATAGACATTACTGTTGCGATTGACAAATTAGACAAGATAGGTGAAGAAGGAGTGATTAAAGAATTGCGTGAGAAGGAGATTCCGGAAGCGGCAATTGAAAAAATCAAACCTTTGTTTGCTATGCATGGAGATAATGCGAGCATCATGGCAGAAATGCGTGAGATGTTAGCAGAAAGTGAAATCGGACAAAAAGGAATAGACGAATTAGAGTACGTCTTCGAGATGGTAGATGCTGTAGGTTTACAGCGTGCTAAATTAGAATTCGACGTTACTTTGGCCAGAGGATTGAACTACTACACGGGAGCTATTTTCGAGGTGAAAGCCAATGGTGTGAAAATGGGATCTATTTGTGGAGGTGGTCGTTACGACGACTTGACAGCCTTGTTTGGAATGAAGGATATGTCGGGTGTTGGAATCTCTTTCGGGGCCGATAGAATTTACGACGTATTGAATACCTTGGAGTTGTTCCCAGCGAGCATAGCCAAAGGACTTTCTGTATTGTTCATCAACTTTGGAGACGCTGAAGCAAAGCACTGCTTTAAATTGGTTTCTCAACTAAGACAAGCAGGAATAGATGCGGAGCTTTACCCAACATCTGCCAAAATGAAAAAGCAAATGAAGTACGCGAACGATAGAGGTGTACAGCACGTTGCCATGGTAGGATCTCAAGAAATAGAGAAAGGAATTGTTCAACTGAAAAACATGGAATCAGGAGAGCAAGAAGAATTAGACATTAATCAATTGATAGATAAATTAAAATAAAGATGGTTCATCATTTAAACAATCAAGAACTTACAATAGAAGAAGTAATTGCTTTAACAGAAGGAAATGTTAAGGTAGAATTAGGAGAGGGTGCAAAAGCTGCCATTTTAAAGTGTAGAGCTTATTTAGATCAAAAAGTAGCTGAAGGGAAAGAAATTATTTACGGTATTAACACAGGGTTTGGATCTTTGTGTGACACGGTTGTTTCTGCAGATAAATTAGAGCAATTACAGGTGAATCTTGTTCGTTCACACGCTTGTGGAACTGGAGAAGAGGTGCCTCAAGAGATTGTGAAATTGATGTTGATCTTAAAAGCGATGGGATTATCTCACGGTAATTCTGGAGCGCAATTAGAGACGATAGAAAGGTTATTGTTCTTCTTTAACAACGACATTATACCACAAGTTTACCAACAAGGTTCTTTAGGAGCTTCTGGAGATTTGGCGCCTTTGGCACACATTGCTTTGGCAGTGATTGGAGAAGGAAAAGTTTACCACAAGGGACAATTGAAGGATACTGCTGATGTAAATAAAGAATTCGGTTTAGAAGGAATAGAGTTGAAATCTAAAGAAGGTTTGGCTTTATTGAACGGAACTCAGTTCATGAGTGCTTACGGTACTTACTGCGTGAATAAGGCAGAAGATATCTTTGAAAAAGCCTTGAAAATTGCGGCTATTTCTTTGGAAGGGTATGATGGAAGAATTGAGCCCTTTGGATCTGAGGTAAATGAAATCAGAAATCAAATTGGTCAAATTCGCGTTGGGCAAATCATGACGGACTTGTTAGCAGGTTCAGAAATCATTGCTCAAGAAAAAGCACACGTTCAAGATCCTTACTGTTTTAGATGTACACCACAAGTATTGGGTGCAAGTTGGGATACTATTCAGCATGCTAAAAATGTGGTAACTAGAGAAATTAACGCCGTTACAGATAACCCAACAATTTTCGTTGACGAAGATAAAGTGGTTTCTGCAGGTAACTTCCACGGTCAGCCATTGGCATTGATCTTAGATTTCTTGGCTATTGCATTGGCAGAGATAGGAAGTATTTCTGAGCGTAGATCTTACAAGTTAAACTCTGGCACACGTAACTTACCAGCATTCTTGGTGGCTAATCCTGGTTTAAATTCAGGATTGATGATTTCTCAATACACGGCAGCATCTATTGTTTCTCAAAACAAACAGTTGTGTACACCTGCTTCAGTAGATACAATTGATTCATCAAACGGACAAGAGGATCACGTGAGTATGGGAGCCAACGCGGCAACGAAGTTACACCGTGTGGTAGAGAATGTTTACCAGATCTTGGGAATTGAAATGGTACACGCAACACAGGCTATTGAATTTAGAAAGCCGTTAAAAACGAGTTTAGCACTTCAAAATATTATTGCTAATTTCAGGGCTGAAATTCCATTCATCGAAGAAGATAGAATTTTAGGTGCGGAATTAAGAAAAAGTAAAGACCTAGTAAAAGCTACTGCAATATGGACGAAGTAATAGAAGAACACTACGAAGAAAAGAAAGATAGACCACCTTTTTTAATTGTATTATTGGTATTAACTGCATTGAATTTAATTTCAAGTCTGTATAGTTCCATTACAGGGTTGTTAAGTGCAAAACCTGTGGTTAACAAAGAGGAAGTATTAGGACCTGATTTCGAAAATGCAATGGAAGAATTATCTGCTCAAGAAGGAGGGGAAGAGGCCATTTCTATTTTAGATGGGATAATGAATCATTTATTTTACTTGATGAACGAAGGGTATTATTCAAATTTAGTACTTCAACTCATTACAGTTTTGGTAGGTGTAGCAGCAGTAGTAATGCTCTTTAAGCTTAAGAAATTAGGCTTTCACTTGTATTTGATTTATACTTTGTTGGGTGTGTTTGGTGTGTATTTAATTATGCCGGCAGCGCTCGTGTCAGGCATCATGCTTTTCTTCATTGCAATTTTAGGAGGAATCATGGTTCTACTTTATGCTATTAATTTTAAGCATTTGAAATAAGAAAGTTTAACAATATGTTAGATAAAAGGGAGGTGTTTACAACGCTTCCCTTTTTTTGTGCGTTCTAGTGGGTAAGAATTAATACCACCAAATATGAAAAGAACGATTACATTAATGTTTGTGATACTTACAAGTATAGTATGTTCACAAGAGCTAGCTCCAGCTATAAAAAGTTGGGCGAAAAATCATTTGTTAACCGTTAATAGTCAATGGACTTATTTCCAAGATCAACTTCCTCAAGAAGAAGTTTTCTTTAACAACGACACAGAACGTATAGCGTATCATTTGGATAATGTTTGTCGTTTATTGAAAGCTCAGCGTACAGCGCATTTGTCTGCCGAGCAATTAGAAAATAGAAAGAACACCATTTCCATTTTAGAAGGATATGCAGCACGTAAAGTCTTTCCAACGAATCACTATCACGCAGAAAGACAACCTTACTTTATTGATAACTACGGTGTGCATTGTGCCGTCGGATATTTGGTGAAGGAGACAGGATTTCCTGAAATCTCTAAAGAAATAGCCCGTACACAAAATTATGCCTATGTCAAGGAAATCCAATCAGAAGCTTTGTTGCAATGGGCAAAGGACTATGGTTTTAGTGTACAAGAGTTGGCGTTGATACAGCCTACATATCCATCGACAAATCACACTTCTCAATTGGGAAATGCTCCTAATGGAGAAGTCAAAGATTTAAAAACTTCCAATAACAAAATGGCCGTTGTAGGAAAGTTTTCAGAAGTTGAAAATGGGCCTTGTACAAATATTGCATACTTTGAAAATGGGGTGTACTCTTGCTTTGGGAATGGAATTGAAGGAGATGCTAAAGGTATTATTCACTATGATGGAAACAGTAATTTGTTGATTGTTTACGGTGAGTTTATATCGAATGGAATTACTTATCCAGTAGCAAAATTTGAAAATAGCGCTTGGAGTTTTTTGGGTATTCCAAACCGATCTAACCGAATTGCTATGGCAGGTTCTAGAACAGATGGAGCCGATGGGTTTAGAGTTTCAATTGAAGTAAAGGAGCAAGAACATCGCCAAGAGGTTTATTCGTATTCTCAAGCAGACGGTTGGGAGATTGAGGCGAAGGTTTTTGGAGAAATCAATACACTTGATTATGGTGCTTACGGTGGAGATTTTGATTTCATTTATGTACATGAATTAGGGCAAGTAGTTTATTCCAAAGGACTATTAATACCTGATGAAGAGAGCTCCAATTATCATACCTTTGATAGTGATTTACCTAGTTCAATTCATTGTCTTGAATTGGTGAATCAGGAAATGTACATAGGTGGTTTGCATTATAGAAATGCTGTAGATAATAATCCAATATTGTGTAAGTTTTCTAATGGGAACTTAAGTACTCTTATAAACTTAACATCGTTATCAGATACCTTCGGGCTTATAACATATGAATTTATTAACGATATAAAAGTTGTAGATGACCAACTTTATTTTGGAGGATATTTACATTCAAAAGATGAGTTTATCGGTTATCAAAGGCATTTTTTTAGTTATGACCTTAAAACGAATGAATTTACATGTCAGAATGGGTTTAATTACCTTGTCTGTTGCATTGAAGTTTACAATGGAGAAATGGTTATTGGAGGAAAATTTTATCATTATTTAGTGAAATGGGATAATTATCAATTTGTTGGGGTAGAGCATGAAGATAATATGTACTTATTTACTTTTCCTAATCCAATTAGTCTAGGTAGTAAATTAACCCTTCAAATTCCAACACAAGAAAATATTGAGAGAATTTCAATTGTGGATATGCAAGGAAGTCGAACTGCTTTGCCTAAAACACATCAAATAATGTTACCAGAATTATCTGTAGGAACTTATGTATTGGAAGTAACCTTAGATTCGGGAAGCATACTTCGAGAAAAACTAATAATTCAATAAAAACCACCAAATATGAAAAGAACGATTACTTTAATGTTTGTGATACTTACAAGTATAGTATGGTCACAAGAACTAGCTCCAGCTATAAAAAGTTGGGCGAAAAATCATTTGTTAACCGTAAATAGTCAATGGACTTATTTCCAAGATCAACTTCCTCAAGAAGAAGTTTTCTTTAACAACGACACAGAACGTATAGCGTATCATTTGGATAATGTTTGTCGTTTATTGAAAGCTCAGAATACAGAGCATTTGTCTGCCGAGCAATTAGAAAATAGAATGAACACCATTTCCATTTTAGAGGGATATGCAGCACGTAAAGTCTTTCCAACAAATCATTATCACGTAGAAAGACAACCTTACTTTATCGATAACTACGGTGTGCATTGTGCTGTAGGTTATTTAGTAAAGGAGACAGGGTATCCTGAAATCTCTAAAGAAATAGCACGCACACAGAATTATGCCTATGTCAAGGAAATCCAATCAGAAGCTTTGTTGCAATGGGCAAAGGACTATGGTTTTAGTGTGCAAGAGTTGGCGTTGATACAGCCTGCTTATGCACCGATGACTACCTTGTCTAATTTAGGAACTGGAGCAAACGGTGAAGTTGTAGATTTATTCATTGCTCAGCAGTATCCTAATGATTTGGTAATTGCCGGAAATTTTACGGAGTTGGGAGGTATTCAGTGTGTTAATATAGGAATGTATAAACAGGGTAATTTTTCTTGCTTTGGATCAGGACTAGATGGTATAGTTGAGGGAGTGCATTTTTTTAGATACATGAGTGGAGAGCCTTTTTTACGAGTTTTCGGAGATTTTGAAGAAAACGGAGTACATTATCCATATGCTGAGTTTAAGAATGGTAGTTGGAGTTTAAAGGAAATCCCCCAGCGAATAAATACCAACTCTACTATTATTACGGGATGGAAAGATGATTTTTTTGTAGGAATTCCGGTTACCGGTGAGTTGCATGCTTATGAAGTTTATAGTGTTTTAAATGACTCTGTTTCATTATATGCGGAAATTTATGGAGAGTTGTATACGATGAATGGAGGTTATTTGGGAGAAAAAACAAGTTTCGGTGGAGATTTTGATTCTCTTAGATTGGTGAATGAGGATACAATCATTTTGGCGAACAATGTACTATTGTGGCATAATAATCAGTACGTCACTGTTCATGAAAATATAATCGACAAAGTGTATAATATTCAACCTCATGGCACTTCAGTAATCTTGTCAGGAAATGCTGAGCTAAATTCTAGCGACGACTTTTCTAAACCTCTGATTACGCGTTATGTGTTAGGAACCAATCAAGCAATTATTAATTTAAGTTATTTGTACAATCCATATCAAAATACAGTTTATAATTCATTTATATATTCTACTAAGATTATCGGGAACTGGTTGTATGCTGCAGGAGATGTTGAAAAATCAATTAGTCCGTACGATGGTGGAAGAGGTGTACTCAGGATTAACTTAATAACCGGTATATTTGAGTTTGTAATGTGTGTAGACAACAATGTGAATGATATAGAATTTGTAGATGGAGAATTAATTGTAGGCGGTGATTTTACAGAAAATAGAAGTGATTGGCCTCTAGATTTTCAGTCGATTCAAATGCTTGGCAAAGCAAATGAGAATTATTCCGGTATAGATAGTTTTGATCAAAATGAAATGAATGTATCCCCCAATCCGGTTCAAGGAAATGCTTCAATAACTTTAAACCTACCAGAAACGGTAACAATTTCTTCATTAAAAGTTATAGATATGAAAGGAAGTTCTTCTGAATTAGTTGCGAGCAAAGAAATACAATTGCCTAATTTGAAATCGGGTACATACATTCTTGTAGTTCAAACTAGCGATGGAAATATATATAGAGAAAAACTAATCGTTCAATAAATGAAAAAATACATTGTTTTTATGGTCTCACTCCTTTGGGTGGGACCTTTTTTATTAGGGCAATATTTCATGGGAGAGCTCTTTAAATCGATTTCTATGTCCTAAAATCCTGTAGAAAATGTTTGCTAAACGATAGAAAACCTACATTATCTTTTCTTAATGCTTCATTCTGAATTAGAAACCCTATCTTTGCGCCAAATTTTATAGTACACATGATTACAGTAAGCAATTTAACACTTCAATTTGGTAAACGCGTTTTATTTGATGAGGTAAATCTAAAGTTCTTAAATGGAAACTGTTACGGAGTAATAGGTGCCAATGGAGCGGGGAAATCTACCTTCCTAAAAATATTGACGGGAGATCAGGATGCCAACAAAGGAAGAGTGGATTTAGAGCCAGGTAAACGTATGGCTGTTTTGAAACAGGATCACTTTGAATTTGATGAGTACGAAGTATTGCAAACCGTAATTATGGGGCACAAGCGTTTGTTCGATATCATGACAGAGAAGGATGCTTTGTATGCAAAGCCTGATTTTAATGATGAAGACGGAATGCGTGCCTCTGAATTAGAAGGTGAGTTTGCGGACATGGAAGGATGGAATGCCGAAACGGATGCAGCTACTTTACTTTCTAACTTAGGTATTGATGAATCGAAGCACTACGTGAAAATGGAGGAGTTATCGAATGAATTAAAAGTACGTGTGTTGTTGGCACAGGCTTTATTCGGTAACCCAGACGTATTGATTCTGGATGAGCCTACCAATGACTTGGACTTGAAAACAATTTCTTGGTTAGAGGATTTCTTATTAGACTTTAAAAACACCGTGATTGTTGTATCTCACGACCGTCACTTCTTGGATACAGTGTGTACGCACATTTGTGATATCGACTACGGAAAAATCAACTTGTTTACAGGTAACTACACGTTCTGGTACCAATCTTCTCAATTGGCAGCGCGCCAGAGAGCAGATAAGAACAAGAAAGCAGAAGAGAAGAAGAAAGAATTACAAGAATTTATCTCTCGTTTCTCTGCCAATGCTTCTAAATCTAAGCAAGCAACGAGTAGACGTAAGTTGTTGGATAAATTAGACTTGGATGAAATCCAACCTTCATCTAGAAGATATCCAGCCATCATTTTTGAACAAGAAAGAGAAGCAGGAGATCAAATATTACACATTGAAGGATTGTCTAAAACAATTGACGGTCAACAGTTATTTAAAAACTTGAACGTAAACGTTCAACGTGGAGATAAGATTGCTTTCATTTCTAAGAACTCATTGGCATTAACAGCTTTGTTTGAGATCTTAAACGGTAAGATGGAAGCAGATGCTGGAGAGTTTAACTACGGTACTACTATTTCTACAGCATATTTACCAAATGAGAACCACGACTTCTTCCAATCAAAAGAAAGTTTGGTGGATTGGTTAAGAAATTACGCCATGACAGACGAAGAGAAGGACGAAGTTTACTTAAGAGGTTTCTTAGGGAAAATGTTATTCTCTGGTGAAGAAGCAATGAAAGGATCTAACGTATTATCAGGAGGTGAAAAGGTACGTTGTATGTTATCGAGAATGATGTTAGCGAAAGCCAACTTATTGATGATGGACGAACCAACAAACCACTTGGATTTGGAATCTATTACTGCATTGAACAATGGTATGTCTGACTTTGGAGGAACAATCTTGTTTACTTCTCATGACCACGAATTGGTGAATACTGTTGCAACAAGAATTATTGAAATTACTCCGAATGGTTACATTGATAAGATGATGCCCTACGATGAGTATTTGAAAGACGAAAAGATTGCTAAGTTACAAGAGGAAATGTACGCTTAAAGCTTAGTAGACGAACTATATTAAAAGTGCTGACGAGAATTAGCACTTTTTTTGTGCCGTAAAAAATGACTTTAACATGCGTTTGGATTCGTGCGTTGAGCAAAGGTTTTTTTGAAGATCTAAGACAGTGTAGTAATGAACCAATAATGCCATTATTAAGCATAAAAAAACGCAGCTCAATGGAGCTGCGTTTTTGTGTATTTAAGGTAAGTCTATTCTTAATTTACTTTGTCCATATGAACATCCATTTGAGGGAAAGGAATACTTAATCCTTCTGTGTTTTCAAAGGCTTCATATATCTTCTCATTCATGTAGAAATATACATCCCAGTAATCTGGAGTTTTACACCATAATCTAACGGTAATGTTTACAGATGAATCTGCAAGTTCTCCTAAACCGTAGAATGGAGCTGGTTCGTCGATTACCTTATCGCACGTAGCAACTACATTTTTGATCGTTTCTACAGCTAATGGATAGCTTTCTCCGTAGGCAATACCAAAAGAAAAGTCTACTCTTCTTACTTCGTTTCTAGTAAGGTTCGTAATTGTTCCACTCGCTGTTGGTCCGTTTGGTAAGAAAATCGTTCTATTATCTAACTTCGTTAAGATAGTGTTGAAGATTTGAATTTCTTGTACCGTTCCAGACACGCCTTGCGCCTCAATAAAGTCTCCAACTTTATAAGGTTTGAAAACTAAAATCATAACTCCTCCAGCAAAATTGCTTAAAGTTCCACTGAAAGCCATACCAACGGCCAAACCTGCAGCACCTAAGATGGCTACAAAAGAAGTCATCTCAAAACCTAATTGCGTAATGGCAGTAATAAAGACTAATAGTTTTAGCAGTATGTTGATCAATGAACGTATAAATGTTCTCAATCCTGCATCAACATCTCTTTTTCCCATTAAGGAATCAGCTTTCTTTGTGATGAATTTAGTTAACCATAAACCTACAACTAGGATGACTAACGCAGTAATAATTTGAATACCCCACGATATAACTAATGGTAAGTATTCATCAAATAAATTTTGTGCTTCTGACATAACTGTTTAATTGTTTCGGTATAATAATAAGAATTTTAGCTGGGAACTAAAATCTTCTGAGGTCCTAATTGATAAGCGTTGGTAAATTTTTATTTTATGTATGACGAATATTTAAGATGGAATTGAACTAGTTTTGTATGTATGTTTTTTATACTTTCTAAGATCGTTTATTTCTTTCTGCAACCCCTGG
>NZ_JBVCPV010000101.1:0-10908 GCF_057456495.1 Lishizhenia sp.
ACTGTCACGGTGAAAAGGGAGATGGTAACGGACCAATGGTTGAAAGCGGTGCGTATGCAGGGGTTCCTGATTACAAAACGAAAACAGATTTAGCAGACGGACAAGTATTCTATTCTATTTACTACGGTAAAGGAGCAATGGGAGCTCACGCGAGTTTGTTAAACAATGAGCAAATTTGGACATTGGTACATTACGTAAACAAATTCAGATTTGACGATTATATGAAGAATTTGCCAGAAGCAGGTGCGGCTCCAGTAGCAGAACCAGTAATGGCTGATTCTACAGTAGTAGTAGAAGATGCTCACGCAGAAGCTGATCATCATTAATAATAACAAAAACAAGATAGGATAAAATGGAATTTCAAGTTTCAAATAAAGCCAAAATGTTAACTACCGTGTTAATGGCGGTTGGTATAGTGTTTACGCTTGTTGGCGTTATTATGGCGATGGGAGATCACCAATTAGGTACAAAGATTTACAGTAACATGCTCGTGAACTCTTTCTTCTTCTTCGGAATAGGATTGGGAGCATTGTTCTTCTTGGCGTTACAATACGCTACAGAAACAGGATGGTATGCTGTAATTAAAAGAGTAATTGAAGCGGTAGCAGGATTTTTACCATTCGGTGTAGGTATGATGTTGATTACATTATTGACTTTATCATTTACACACGGTGGACATGTTTACATGTGGATGGATCCAGATACAGTAGCTCACGATAGTTTAGTAAGTGGTAAATCTGCTTACTTGAACCAAGTATTCTTTTGGATCAGAACTTTAGCTTACATGGGTATCTACCTTATTTTCTGGAGAGGATTCAAAAATAGAAGTATACTACAAGATCAAAATGCTGATATGGCAGTAGATCTTCACTTTAAGAATTATAGAAAAGGAGCGGCATTCTTAGTGTTCTTCGCTTACTTTAGTTCTACTTCTTCTTGGGACTGGATCATGTCTATCGACACTCACTGGTTCTCAACATTATTTGGATGGTACACTTTCGCAGGTACATGGTGTTCAACAATGATTGTATTGGTTACGTTGACATTATACCTTAAGAAAAAAGGATACTTACCAAAAGTAAACGAATCTCACATTCACGATTTAGGTAAATGGACATTCGCAACTTCATTCTTGTGGTCTTACTTATGGTTCTCTCAGTTCATGTTGATCTGGTATGCTAACATCCCTGAGGAGGTTACTTACTACTTAACTAGAAGAGATAACTTTACATTCTTGTACTTCGGTATGTTCTTCATTAACTTCGCATTCCCAATGTTGATTTTAATGTCAAGAGACGCGAAGAGACACGCAGGAATTTTAACTTTCGTTGGATTAATCATCTTTGCAGGTCACTGGTTAGATGTATGGGTAATGGTTATGCCAGGAACAATTGGACCAAAAGCTTCAGTTGGATTATTAGACTTGGGTATGGCTGTATTATGCTTAGGATTCTTCGTGAGAGTTGTATTAACAAACTTAACGAAAGCGCCGTTGGTAGCAGTGAATCACCCATTCTTGGATGAATCATTACATCACGACATATAATAAACAGGAGTAGAAAGATATAATTAAGAAGCAATGATAAATAAATTAGTTATACTGATTGTAATTGTCTTAGGAGTAATAGGGGTAGCTCAATTGGTAAGATTGAACGAACTTTCTCGTAAGCACAGTGGACGCAAGGAAGAGGATATTCCGAATAGAGATAACAAATTAAATGCGAACTTAATGTTGGCGTTTATGATCTTTTTCTATGCAGGTTTTATATGGTTGATGTTAAAGTTCGGTTGGACAGGAAGAGGACCTGCAGCTTCTACACATGGTGTAGGAACTGACTGGTTATTGAACTTGAACTTTGTGATTATTATCGCGGTATTCTTCTTAACAAATACATTATTGTTTGTATTTGCTTGGAAATACGTGAAGAGACCAGGAGTAAAGGCAGTATTCTTTGCTCACTCAAATAAATTAGAAGCAATTTGGACAGTTATTCCAGCTTTAGTGTTGGCTGTAATCATCATCTTAGGTTTAAGAACTTGGAATGATATTACAGATGAATCTGCACCAGAAGCTGAAAGAGTAGAGGTTTTCTCTTGGCAGTTTGCTTGGAAAGCAAGATACTCTGGAATGGATAACACCTTAGGAGCATATGACTACAAATTGACAACAGCTGAAAATGAATTTGCTTTGGTAAGCCAGGCAAATATCGATGCAGCTAGAGACTCAATGGATTACGGTCAGATTGGATCAATCAAAGTTTTAGAAGAAACTTTAAATGATCCTAATGTGATTATGAGTGTTGAAGAAAGAGAAAAATTAACGAACGAATTAGGTGTTAAACAAAGATTGCACAGATTGTTAACGCAAATGGGAATCACACACAACGATTCTTTAGATGCATTAGCAGCGAACGATTTCTTTGCAGATACCTTAGTTTTATTAAAAGGTCAGAATTACGAATTCACATTCCGTTCTAAGGATGTAATTCACTCTGCATACTTCCCGCACTTTAGAGCACAAATGAACACTGTTCCAGGAATGGAAACACGTATGAAATTCCAGCCGATTTACACGACGGAAGAAATGCGTGATGAGATGAACGATGAGGAATTTGAGTACATCTTAATGTGTAACAAGATTTGTGGTGGATCTCACTACAACATGAAAATGCCTGTACGTGTAATGAACGCTGAACAGTACTACAACTGGAAAGTGAACAAAACAACGTACAATGGGAAGACTTACTTCGGATACGATGCTGATCCAGCAAATTTATCAGCTGCGGAGAAAGCGGAACAAATGAAGAAAAGAGAAGCTTTATTAGAATCTTATAAAGCAATTGAAGCTTCATTAGATACAGAAGAAAAGTAAGAATAATAATAAAATTAAAAGATTAGAAATGGCAGCAGTAGCGCACGGAGCAGATCACGGACACGATCATCACGAAGAGAGTTTCGTATCTAAGTACATCTTTAGCCAGGATCACAAAATGATTGGTAAGCAGTTCTTAATGACTGCTGTATTCATGGGATTGGTCGCAATGTTATTGTCTATTCTATTTAGAATACAATTGGCATGGCCAGGTGAGTCGTCTGACTTCTTAAGTATGTTCTTAGGAGAGAAATGGGCTCCAAACGGAATATTAAATAATGAAATGTACCTTGGTTTGGTTACAATTCACGGTACATTAATGGTATTCTTCCTTTTAACAGGTGGTTTATCAGGAACGTTCTCTAACTTACTTATTCCATTGCAAATTGGAGCAAGAGATATGGCATCAGGTTTCTTAAACATGTTGTCATACTGGTTATTCTTCTTGTCTTCATTAATCATGTTTGCGTCTTTATTTATTGAGACGGGACCAGCGATGGCAGGTTGGACAATCTACCCTCCTTTATCAGCATTGCCACAGGCAGTTTCTGGTTCAGGTTTAGGTATGACAATGTGGTTAACATCGATGACTATTTTCATTGCATCTTCATTAATTGGATCTTTGAACTACATCGTAACTGTATTGAACTTAAGAACAACTGGAATGAAAATGACGAGAATGCCATTAACAATATGGGCGTTCTTAGTAACAGCAATCTTAGGGGTATTATCTTTCCCAGTTTTATTATCAGCAGCATTATTGTTATTGATGGATAGAACAATGGGTACTTCATTCTACTTATCAGATATCATCGTTGGTGGTGAGATGTTAGAGAATGTAGGTGGATCTCCAGTGTTGTACCAACACTTATTCTGGTTCTTAGGTCACCCTGAGGTATACATCGTATTGTTACCAGCATTAGGGTTATCATCAGAAATTATTTCTACGAACTCAAGAAAACCTATCTTCGGTTACAGAGCGATGATTGGTTCTATCTTAGCTATTGGTTTCCTATCATTCATCGTATGGGGTCACCACATGTTAGTTACAGGTATGAACCCATTCTTAGGATCTGTGTTCGTATTTACAACATTATTGATTGCAATTCCATCAGCAGTAAAAGTATTTAACTACTTAACTACTTTATGGAAGGGATCTATCACTTACACGCCAGCAATGTTGTTCGCTGTAGGTTTAGTATCTACGTTTATCACAGGTGGTGTTACAGGTATTATCTTAGCCGATTCAGCATTGGATATCGCAGTACACGATACTTACTTCGTTGTTGCTCACTTCCACATTGTAATGGGTATGTCTGCAGTATTCGGAATGTTTGCTGGAGTTTACCACTGGTTCCCTAAAATGTATGGTAAGATGATGAACTCTCGTTTAGGGTACGTTCACTTCTGGATTACTATCGTTGGAGCTTACGGGGTATTCTTCCCAATGCACTTTGTTGGATTAGCAGGAGCGCCACGTCGTTACTACGATTACAGTGTTTACGAAGGATTCTCAAAAGGAGCTTACGAAATGATCTTAGACTTAAACGTTATCATTACTGTTTTCGCGATCATCGCAGCATTAGGACAAATTGTTTTCTTGTTTAACTTATTCGTAAGTATTTACAGAGGACAAGCTGCTCCACAGAACCCTTGGAAGTCGAATACTTTAGAGTGGACTACTCCTGTAGAGCACGTTCACGGTAACTGGCCAGGTGAATTACCAACGGTACACAGATGGCCTTACGATTACTCTAAGCCAGGAATGGAAGAGGATTTTGTTCCTCAAACAACTCCATTAATGGAAGGTGAAGAAGAACACTAGTAATAGTTAATAAATATTTGTAAGAAAGCTCTATCCTTTGATAGGGCTTTCTTATTTTTACATCAAAGCGTTTTTAGTGGAGGAAGAAGATTTTGATTATAGAAGTGAGCAGCTAACCAGCGATCAAGAAATAGACAAGGTGCTAAGACCGAAAGCTTTTTCAGACTTTACCGGTCAGCAAAAGATTTTGGAAAATCTTGAGATATTCGTTGAAGCTACAAAGAAACGTGGAGAACCTTTAGATCACGTATTATTGCACGGACCTCCAGGTTTAGGTAAAACGACCTTGGCAAACATTATTGCCAATGAATTAGGTGTAGGTTTTAAAGTTACTTCTGGTCCAGTATTGGATAAGCCAGGGGATTTGGCTGGATTGTTAACGAACCTTGAAGAGGGAGATGTATTATTCATCGATGAGATTCATAGGTTAAGTCCGGTAATTGAGGAGTATTTGTACTCAGCAATGGAAGATTACGTGATAGATATCATGATAGATTCTGGACCGAATGCACGAACAGTACAAATTGCCTTAAATCCGTTTACACTTATTGGGGCAACAACACGTTCTGGGTTGCTTACAGCGCCGTTACGTGCACGTTTTGGTATTAGTTCTCGTTTGCAGTATTACAATGCTAAAACACTAACGCTTATAGTGGAGAGATCATGTGATTTGCTCGGTATCCCGGTTGATCATGAAGCAGCATATGAAATTGCAAGTAGAAGTAGAGGTACACCGCGTATAGCAAATGCCTTGTTAAGAAGAGTGCGTGATTTTGCTCAAATCAAAGGAAGCGGTAAAATTGATTTAAAGATTACCAACTATGCTTTAGAAGCATTGAATGTGGATAAAAATGGATTGGATGAGATGGATAATAGAATATTAACTACTCTTATCGATAAATTTAGCGGAGGACCAGTAGGTATTACCACGCTTGCTACGGCGGTTGGAGAGAATGCAGGTACATTGGAAGAAGTATACGAACCATTTTTAATTCAAGAGGGATATTTAGTACGTACCCAAAGAGGGCGTAAGGTAACCGAACTGGCGTATACCCATTTGGGCAAGGATATAGGTTGGTCTCAAGGAGGATTATTTTGAGTAAAGAAAAACATACAAGATTAATAAAAGAAAAA
Source organism: Lishizhenia sp. (assembly GCF_057456495.1). Classification (NCBI taxonomy): domain Bacteria; kingdom Pseudomonadati; phylum Bacteroidota; class Flavobacteriia; order Flavobacteriales; family Crocinitomicaceae; genus Lishizhenia; species Lishizhenia sp. The sequence continues at coordinate 5,832 of NZ_JBVCPV010000101.1, forward strand.
GCCCGTGATTTGGGCTTTTTCTTTTGTGGTATATCCAAAGCAGATTTTTTGGATGAAGAAGCGCCACGTCTTGAGAAATGGTTGAATGATCAACGCCATGGTAAGATGAATTACATGGAGAACCATTTTGATAAGCGTTTAGACCCACGTTTACTGGTGGATGGAGCTAAAAGTGTAGTTTCTTTACTGTTGAATTATTATCCTGCCGAAAAACAGCCTGAAAACACCTATAAAATATCCAAGTATGCATACGGACAAGATTATCATCATGTCATCAAAGAGAAGCTGAAAGAATTTTTTCAGTTCATACAAGATGAAATAGGTGAAGTAGGGGGAAGAATGTTTGTGGATAGTGCTCCTGTGTTAGACAAAGCATGGGCAAAAAAGAGTGGCTTGGGTTGGATAGGTAAGAATTCCAATTTAATCAATACCAAAAGCGGTTCTTTTTTCTTTATAGCAGAATTGATATTGGATTTAGAATTGGAGCCAGATGGTCCGATTAAAGATTACTGTGGTACGTGTACGCGCTGTATAGATGCTTGTCCCACAGATGCAATTGTAGAACCCTACGTAGTGGATGGAAGCAAATGTATTAGTTATCTTACGATAGAATTAAAAGACGAAATTTTACCGCATGAATTTAAAGGTAAAATGGAGGATTGGATGTTTGGTTGTGACATCTGTCAGGATGTTTGTCCCTGGAACCGATTTTCTAAACCCCATAATACTCCTGCTTTTGACCCTCATGAACAATTATTGCAGATGAATAAGTCGGACTGGGAAGATTTAACAGAGGAGGTGTATAGAGAGATATTCAAAAAAAGCGCCGTTAAACGAACTAAGCTTAACGGCGTTAAAAGAAATGTAAATTTTCTAAAGTCTTCTTAATAGTGGGTTTAGTCTAAAGGGCAAATGTTTTCTTTATGATTGTTGGATGCAAGTGGTAAAATTCTTTAATGCAGTATTCTTTAAACATTTTAGCTTCTTCAGCATCCGTAATCCATTTTAGTGCTTTTTTTAATTCCTTTTGAAAAAGTAGCTTATCAAAACTAACTTTTTTCAAAATTTTCTTACTTAATTCTAACATGGTTATTGCCTTTTTTTGCTTCTCCTAATTTAGTAAAATAATCGAGTCCCTTTTTTATTCGTCACTTAAACTTTTAAACAGGAATTGTTAAAAAGATTTAAAGGCACGGCTAGGTAACAGAAATAAAAAAAGCGTACCGAAATCGATACGCTTTATGCATTTAAAACAAATTCTATTACGGTTGAATCTCCGTTTCTATCACTTGATAGACTTCTAATGTGTTTGTGTTGTACACATAAGAGATAACCATGGAGTTGTCCGCTGTCTTATCAGCTGGTAACTCATAACTGTAGTTCATTAAATATCTATCAGGTTTAGCCGCGTCAATTTCAGCTGATGATAGATCTAAACCAAAAGCAGCTTTAGATAACTCATCACGTACAATGTTGTGATGTTCGTAATCTGTAATTGTATTGGCAAAGTATTTTTGAGGAGCTACAAACTTCTTTTCTACATAGTAATTAACTACCTTAATCTCATCTTTGATAGATGGATCTAATAGGTCTACCTCTAAGTGGTAGTAAATTGCATGACTTTGCGAGAAGTAGTTTACTTTAGACTGTAAATTTACCTTAAGGTCATTCGCAGAAATAATTGCAGATGTTTGCTGTCCCCATATTGCTGCTGTTCCAAACAATGATTTATCGTCATTTGCATCGAAAGGTGTTCTGTTTACAGTACCTCGAGGATTACCAACGAATTGGTAACCATTGGCGAAAAACTTACCATATTCAACAACGATGTCGTTGTAAAATTGTTCTGGGAAATCAGCGTTTGTTTCTTGAAACTGTACGATACCGTCATTTTGATCATTTCCAGCGTGTATAGAGGCGATAACCACTCGACCCGGGTTATTGTTGGCAATGTTTACTGCTTCGTCTGCAGCTGGTGGACAATTGGGGCATCTATGTCCCGTAAAGTCTTCAATAAGTACGTTTCTATTTGTATTCGTATTCTCCGCGAAATTAGGCCACTCTGTATTGTAGTAAGTGTTAAAATTTCCAGGATATAAAGTTGTATCAAAATCATTAGAGACTTGAGGCTGAACTGGAAATTCTACCTTATCACATGATGCTGTGAATACAAGAACTAAGACTGATAATGCTATAAGTATTTTCATTTTAATAATTCTTTAGGGTTAGAAACTTTGAGTAAGACTAACGGTTAAACCATTAGAGGCTGGTACAAATCTACAAACACCTCCCACACAGAATAAACCGGCTCTTTGTCTACCGTAAGTTGCCATGATTCTAGTTGCACCTTTAACGTATCCAACAGACCCTACAATGTAATGAATTCTATTACTTGCTACTGGATTTCCATAATTGTATTGGTCCATAACACTTACAAACCAACTTGGAGAAATTGTATATTCAATTAAAGCAGTAGCCCAGTTTCCTTTATCCTGTGGCACCTCTTTTCCTTCTGATTTATCGTATACATCATTCACAAATAATGATTGGAATTCAGCTCTTAAACTGTGTTTACGATTAATCTTGTACCCCATTTCTAGTACTCCAATATGGGCATTAATTTTCCCTTTAGCGTCATCGGTTACTTTAATAACATCGTTGTTAATTAAGATGTTGTAGTATGAACCAATAGCGTAAAATTTCTTGTTAAACTTACGTTTAATTTGAATGTTGAAATCGTGCCAGTAGTTATTTGTAGAAGTCGCAAATGGTGTATTCGTATACGGTCTTAAACGTTGCAAAGAATCACCAGAACTAACACCTTCACCGCTCTGTAACGAACCGTTAATGATAGAATAGTTAATGTTTATTGGCATTCCATATTTACCTCCAATTTTTGATTTTTTTGGAACCGTATAGATAATGTCAGCTTGGTATCCTACTTCTCCTAAAAGCTGTGTAGCATAAGGATAAAGAGTAGCAACTAAGTTATACGTATGCGTTTTGTTGGTTGGAGGTAAGAAGTTAATCAAAGCATCTTGCAAATCTTTGGTTCTATCACTTCTAAAACTCATGTTATCTGTTGACTTAGCAGACAACACAATACCTAAACCTCTACGAGAATATCCAAAATTAATTAAGGCAGCATGACCGTTATTGTAGATATAACCGTTATCTGAAGAAGGGTCGTTTTCCTTAATGTTGTATTCACCATTTAGATAAAAACCTTTGTATCTCAAACCAAAGCGAGCTCCGTATGCACCCACATTTTCTGGTAAGATTAATTCATCGTTATCGTCTTCTTGGTACTTACTTACGAATTGTGCTCCCAATCGAATGTCAATTGGAAAGTCATTCATTTTATCAAAGGTTTGATTTACGTGGATTTCACCATCAAAACCTCTTACAAGACCTGCAGAGTTAATGATTCTTCCATCTGTAAAAGATAGTCTTTGTTTACCCCAAAAACCTTTGATTCGAATACCTTTGTAAGGATTAAGCTTCAAACGAATTCCATCCATGGCATTATCATAACCTAAAGCACGCTGCTCATAAGATCTGAATATCATTCCAGAACCGAATTGTTCGTAGAAGTTACCTATGGTAAGATCTATAAAGTCTGTTTTATAACCTATGTATCTGAAACCTACACCAGTACCAGAGAATCTATCCGGGTAACCTTGGATTCTTGGAAGGTAAGATTCAACTCTGGCTCCAGCGCTAAAATTACCTTTGGTGTAAAAGATATTCGCGTAAGAGTTAATCAATGCCTTTTCAGGTGGCTGATTGGCATCGATCAAAGGATCGTTTCTTAAATATTGAAATGTAGACTCTAAGTTACCTGTTATGTTTCCCATGTCGTTTTGGGCAATAGCCGCAGAACCACATGCGATAGCAAGTGTCAATAAGAATTTCTTCATCGTAAAAATCGTAAATAAAGATGGGTTGGATTACTCAGCGTCAGCTGTCAATTCTAATAATTTATCGTAAATCGCATCTTCATCACCTGGAGCGTAGTTATTGTGAGAGTATACAATTTTACCGTTCATTACGATGAATGTATGCGGTACGTTATTCACTCCCATTGCTCTTTTAAAATCGAAGTTTGAATCTAATAAGATATTGTAATCCCATGCCTGAGCATTGATGTAAGGCTCAACTCTACTTTTTGTTCTCTCGTCGTCAATAGATACAGCGTAAAGTTCTACTCCTGTTTCTTCTTGCCAATCAGTATATAATTCAGCGATAGTGTTAAGTTCTCGTTTACATGGTGAACACCAAGTAGCCCAAAAGCTAATGATTACCGGACCGTCGTGACTTGCTATGTCCAGAGTATTGAACGTTTCTCCTTTCATATTTTGAATATCCACTGAAGGTAATGATTTGTTTCCTCCTTCATCATTTGAAAATGTAAATGATGTAATTGCGAATACTAACGCAAATGCTAAAAATCCTATTCCTGCTTTTCTCATGGTTTATTTTTTATAGTTTGTTTTAATGCCTAACAAAGATAGGTCTATTGTTTTCTTTGAAGAAATGAAAATCTTGATTATTCTTTAATTCCTATCACGAAAAAAGGGAAGTGCTAGGCACTTCCCTTTTCTTATTAAGATTTTTCTAAATATTATTTAGAAACGTTCATTTTAATTGAAGTTGTAACACCGTCAACTGTAACGTTAACAAAGTACATACCATTTGCTTCAGACGTTAAGTCGATAGGCAATACGTTTGTACCGTTCGCTAAATCGCTAGCAGCTTTCGTGTAAACTACATTTCCTAAAACATCAGTAACGTTAACACTTACGTTAGAATTGTTTTCCAATTCGATTGCAAGGTTAGAGATACCGTTTGATGGGTTAGGGTAAACTTTAATGTTGTTGTTTCCTTCAACATTCTCAACACTTGCAGCTCCAGTAATAGAAGTTTCGTAAGCGTTGAAGATTTCGTTTGTGTTTTTGTTTACGAAGTAAGCAACTGCGTGCATATCTCCAGGGAACCATTCAGCATGGTTGTAGTTGAATGTAAACGTGTGAGAGAATACATCTCCATCGTTAATCTGTCCTGCTGGTACAGATCC
>NZ_JBVCPV010000102.1:0-10906 GCF_057456495.1 Lishizhenia sp.
CACCTAGTCCAAACAAGGCGTAATCATATTTTACAGGATCCGTTTTATCGAATTTCCTCAAATTGGTCATAAGCTCTTCCAGTGCGGTCCAATCGTTCTGTTTTCTTTTTAATAAACCAAGTTTTCGGGCAACATTCCCGGTGTGAACATCAAGTGGAAGCATGAGTTCTGAAGAGGGGATGGAATCCCAAACTCCGAAATCTACTCCTTGGTTATCCTTTCTTACCATCCACCTTAGATACATGTTAATGCGTTTCGCCGCACTTTTTTTAGCAGGATTAGATAAATGTTTTTCACTTCTCTTTTCGTGCTCCGTACTCAACATCGCATCGCGAAAATTTATGATTCTCCCCATTGCTCCGGGGTAATCATTGTGCGATTTAAACACGGCTTCTAGTCCACCCAAATTGCGGTAAATATTTTGAAGTGCTCGAAAGAAAAAATCCAGATCTACTTTGTTAAAGGTTCGATGAACAAAGTCAAACTCCTCAATTTGAGAAGGTGTGTAATTCAGGATGAAATCATGAGGCTCTTGCCGCATAATTTCCATCATTTTATTTCCGTTTTTTATAATGGAGGTCCTGTTTCCCCAAGCGATTGTCGAAACGAGAAGTCCGCTAATCTCAATGTCCTCTTTTTGGGAAAATTGATGTGGGATTTGTATAGGATCCGTACCGATAAAGTCAGCAGCATTGTACGCTTTGAACTTAAAGTCTAAAAGTTCTTTAATCTCAGTTTTATTCACTTTCTGTAGCTGTTACAGGTTCGCTATTTACAATTAATCCGTCCGACATAACTAATTTTCTATCGGCCATATTTGCCAAGTTTTCATTGTGAGTTACTATCACAAAAGTTTGACCAAATTCATCTCTTAATTGAAAGAAGAGCTTGTGTAATTCTTCAGAATTTTTTGAATCTAAATTCCCCGAAGGTTCGTCAGCGAAAATCACTTTGGGCTGATTAATCAAAGCTCTAGCTACTGCTATACGTTGCTGTTCACCGCCAGAAAGCGCATCGGGTTTGTTGTCGTTTCTATTTTCAATATTTAAAAACTTAAAGATTTCTTTGGCTATTTTTTCAGCTTCAGCTTTGTTGGTTCCTTTTATTAAGGCAGGCATTATTGCGTTTTCTAAAGCTGTAAACTCTGGTAAAAGTTGATGAAATTGGAAAATGAAACCCAATTGTTCATTTCTAAATTTGGCAAGTGATTTTTGGGTTAATTTAAAGGGATTCACGCCACCTATTTCAAGGCTTCCTTGATCTGGTTTTTCAAGGGTTCCAAGAATTTGAAGTAGTGTAGTTTTTCCAGCTCCTGATGAACCAACTATACTAACCACCTCACTTTTTGATATGTTTAAATCAATTCCTTTTAGAACTTCTAAATTACCGTAAGATTTAATAATTCCTTGCGCTTTTAACATGGAAACAAACTTAATGATTTTTAAGGAGCTCTTGAGTTGAGCACCTTCCATTTTTATGTGGGAAAATCTCCTATTTAGTTAAAGGTTTATCTCTCCTGCTCCCTGACGTAAAATTTCAGGTTCGCTACCTGTACAATCAACAACGGTAGTGGCTTCTAATTTACCCATTCCGCCATCAATGATGTAATCTACTTTTTCATCCCAACGTTGGTAGATTTCATAAGGATCTGTAAAGTATTCCATTAAAACATCATCATCGTCATGTAGGGAAGTAGTGGCAATTGGGTTACCTAATTCCTTTACAATAGCCAAAATGATTTCATTGTTAGGAATACGAATACCGATTTCTTTACGGTTCGTTCCAAAGAGTCGAGAAACATCGTTGGTAGCGTTCATTACAAAAGTAAAGGGACCTGGCAAAGAACTTTTAAGTAACTTAAATGTTGGTCTGTCTATTTGCTTGACGTAATTAGAAACATCACTCAAGTCACTGCAAATAATGGAAAATTGAGATTTTTTTAGTTTAACATTTTTAAACTCAGCCAATTTGTCCAAACCCTTTTTACTCTCGAGGTCGCACCCCATGGCATAAACAGAATCGGTAGGATAGATGATAACTTCTCCTTGGCGAAGCTTGTTTACACAATCTTTTATAATACGTTGATCGATGTTGTATGGGTTTATTTCTATAAGCATGCTGTAGTGTTTAAAGCTAAGGTAAGGAAAAAATAGTAGGATGTTCAGACTATTGGTTTCCTATTTTATTGAGTATCCGCAATTTTAGGGTTGAACAAAGCAGGAACTTCCTCAGTCATTTAACACTTTCATTCCATTAATATAATTCGGACGCATCCAATCTTCTTCATAGTCGATATCAGATTTAGGGGCTAAAAGCGCATAGGAAACTCCTTTGTCCTTTAGTTCTTTAGTGGTTAAATCAAAAAGCTTTTCGGTGCTCCAAGGTTTATTCTCAAAAATGAAATCGTGCATAGAACGCATCGCTAATAAATAGTAGCCTCCATCTAAGGCTGGACCTATAACTACTTCATGCTCATCTAATAATTCTTCTGCGCGGAGTACATCTTCTTCATTTATTTCGGCACAGTCTGTTCCTATGATGATAACTTTAGAGATACCTTGCTTAAAACTTTCTCGAAACGCATGTTTCATTTTATCGCCTAAATCTCCTTCTACTTGAAGTCTTTTTTCAAAATTATTCTTACTCCAGCGGTCTTCTCCTTCTATATTCCAGGCATAATAGACATGTTTTGGGAAAGGCAGTTTATCTGTAAATTCTATGGTGTAATCCAAAAGTTGTTCATAGATTTCTAAAGCCTTGTCGTCGCCAACCGTAGCGGCTAAACGCGTTTTTACCTTTCCTTTTTCTACGTTCTTTGTAAATAGAAGCAATACGCTACTCTTCCTCATATACTTTTGGTGCTTTTTTTACCCAACGTCCCCAAAATTTGTTGTAGGCGTGGACTTTTCTCGTTGTTTTTCCAGATTTATCTTTCATAGGTCTAGCTTGATCGGCCCATAGAAAAATTCCTCCGTATAAATTATAAACATTGTGGTAGCCCTTTTGAGCTAGTTTTTCGGCAATATTCTGACTTCTCACACCAATAGAACAATACACAATGACGATTGCATTGGTGTCAATTCCCTTGAGAGCAGACCATGAGAAATTATCGTAGCCCGTGTAGATAGCTCCTGGTAAATGACTTACGTTGTATTCTTCTCGTTCTCTTGTATCTAAAAAAAACACGTCATTGGAATCTAATAAATCTTGGGCAGAGTCTTGCGATATGGTAGGGAAGTGGTATTTCTTCTCTATCATGGTTTTGAAGTCGGGGTCAATTTCATTTTGACCCCAGACTAAAACTCCGATTAAGGAAAATAGTATCAATAATGCCTGTTTCATTCTAATTAAGTTGTTGCTCCTTGACAACTAGAACCTGCTCCAGCTGTACAACCGTAACAGTGTTGGCCAAGAATAATATTTCTATCTGCCAGTAAGTCTTCATCAAATTCACTGATGTGACGTGACTTTGAAGCTACCTTCAATTGTAACATTTGGTTGAAGTCACAGTCGTACAAATTACCTTGCCAGTCTACAGAAATCGTGTTTTTACACATTACATTTTCTGCGGCAACAGGGTTGTATGCGTTCACTAATTTATCCATATACTCCTCGTATCTTCCAGCTGCTAAAATGAAGTCTAGAAAACGTGAAATTGGAAGGTTTGTAATCGTGTAAAGGTTGTTGAAGCTAATATTCCAATCTTCTTTTAACCTTACTTTGTAGTCGTTTTCTAAAGATTTTTGCTCAGGTGGTAAACTTGGACCTCCTGGGTTGTAAACAAGGTGTAAGTTCAATCCAGAATCAGCCATTCCGTATCCCAATTCATTCAATACCTTTAAGGCTTCAATCGAACGGTTAAATACTCCAGAACCTCTTTGTTTATCTACGTTGTCTTGTGTATAACAAGGCATAGATGCAATCACCTCCACACCGTGGTCTTTAAAGAATTGCGGGTAGGTTCTGAATTTTTTGTTCGAAACTAATATGGTAAGGTTACTACGAACTATCGTCTGTACATTTCTTTTGGTAAGTTCTTCTACAAACCAAATGAAATGAGGGTTCATCTCTGGAGCACCTCCTGTTAAATCAACAGTTTTTACGTCGGTTTTGTCTATGGCCTTTAGAATATCCTCCATGGTTTCTTTGGTCATAATCTCCTTACGTGTTGGACCTGCATCTACGTGACAGTGTTCACAGGTTAAATCACACATGTAACCAACATTTACTTGTAAGATCTCTAATTTAGTGGGGCGTAAAGGAAACTGGTTGTGTTCTTTTAATTTATCAGAAAAGCGTGTACCGTGTAGTTTGTCTTTTTCCAAGAGTTGAATTTGGTTTGGCGCTTTGGCCAAATAACTATCTCGTCTTTGTAAGGATTGTAATTTCTCTTTTTTTTCTGTTGAAGTGCTCATATCTCTATGCGTTGATGTTCCAATTATAGCTTAAGTATTCTACTTTAGCGGTTGATTTAATTTTTATTTTGCTGTATTTATTCAAGTAGTTAATGATGCTACCCGCAGAAGCGAAATCATCTTTGTACCACTTAAAAATTTCTGAAATCTGAATTTTATCTGCCGTAATTTTATTGCGCTTACTATCGTTGATAAATAGCTTGGCCTGTGTATTTAACTGCGTTTCCAAAGTACTTGCTTCGTAGGCTTTATTGAGTAGGATAGGACAAGAGTAAGAGGCGCAATTTACTGCAAAGTGTATACGTGGGTCTTTAAATTTTGCACGTAATTTTTGATGTTCGATGTTGTTGAGTGATAAAGTTTCTCCTCCTATTTTTATCCATTTGTAATCCCAAGCGCTTTGCTCACCATATTTAATATCAGTTATGCTTTTCAAAGGGTAGTGCTTGAGCATCATTTTTAGAGTGTACGCGTTATAGGCATTTATCCAATATGCTTTTACTGCGTTGTCTGTCCATTTGTCTGTGGGAGCTGATGTCTCTAGCGTTTTGAGGTATGCGTCGAGTTGACCCATATCTTTTTTTATCGCGGCATAATCTACATTTCCTGCCGCACTTACATGTTTACTCAATAGTTTTGTAAGGGGTGCATGACTGGGTTGTGCCCAGCTAGCCGTTGCGATGCAAATAATTAATAGGGTAAGTAATTTTTTCATGTTTTGTTTGTATGACTTGTTTAATTAGTCGCAATAACTTTGCCTTGCTTACAATAGCCAAGAAAGTTAACAATTTTCCTAAGCTGTTGTTCTAATATACCAACGTTTCAACCCTTGTTTTGGATGTTGTTTTAGGCATTTATTTGAAGAATCGTTTTTCTTGTATGAGCTTTCTTCCTGATTTAATGGAGGTTTCGAACCTGAAATTTTTTCGAAAAAAATCAAAAATAGGTATGAGGGCGAGTTGTTTTGAGCGATGTATTTTCAAACAGGTATAGAAGCGATAGCTTTGCTTTGTGGCTGGCCAGCAGTACTTGGCGCAGTAAAATGCCCTAAGAAATTTTATGGCGCTTTAGTAATGTGGTGAGCCAAAAAGTAAACTACAAGCGGATAGACCGGCAGTTTGCCAAATTTTTCTCTTCTTATAATTGGGGCAATTTTACGGGCTGTACATTTTAGTCCACCCTCCAAATATCAAGTAGCTTTTACCGCTTCAAATTCACTTCCGGTGGTCGTAAACTATTAGCGTAAGCTACTAAATATTTGGTTTGCGGCGCTGCCATTTCCATCCCTATTGCAGGGGTTCGTTTGCTTGCTTTTTCTTCTTTTTAAAATCTATAGCTGTCGTAAAATTGTTGGTCACTACTTTTCCTTGTTCTTCTTGGTGTTCTACCTCTGTATATCTTGGGTCATCCTGAAAAGCCACCTTGCGCATACGATTTACCTCTATGGTGTGGTAGCCAAATTCTTCACTAACCACGCCTTTGAATTTGTAAATACCCTTGCCTTGAAAAGGATACTTTTTGCCTACAAAAGGGAAGTGGACGGTGTCTAGCATTTCACCATTTATGTCCATAAAAGTACCAAAGTACATGTAGTCTTTGTTTACCGTTTTAGAGCGTTTCAGGGTAATGAGATAACCGAAACTAATAACGGTTTGGCCCAGGTGTTTAGAGAGTTTTTCGGCGGTGACATGGGGAGGGATATTCTCCTTAGATAAGTTAAATGGATTAATCAAAGGAAAACCTATGAGTTCCATCTGTTCGAAACTAGCTTCGTAGGGGGCTTCTTGTAACTCGGGTAGCGTAAATTGTTTTTGAGGCGGGTAGAACAGTACGGGCTCTCTATGGTTTTGTTTATTGGTGTTGTGGTAAAAGTGCGAGCGCCAAAGCAACTCTTTTTTCCCTTCTTTAAAGTCGCGCAAGGCGCCAATGCGTATGATAAGGTTAAGTTGTTCGAGCGGAATGTGTACGCGGTTAATTAAATCGTCGAAATTTTCAAAGCTTCTGCGTTGACGTTCGAGCATTATTTTGTGTAGTACTTTGTGCTCACAACCATGTACCAAATTAAACCCCAAATAAAGGGTGTCTCCCTGTATAGAACTTTGCCAAGAGCCTTTGTTGATGGACGGTGCTTCTATTTTAGCCCCCAACATACGCGCTTCATGTACATAGGTCTCGGTGCGGTAATAGCCTCCAAAATTGTTGATGGTGGCCAACATGTATTCTAGCGGGTAATAGGCTTTTAAGTACAAACTTTGAAAACTCTCTACGGCGTAAGAAGCGGAGTGCCCTTTGGCAAAGGCATAGCCTGCAAAGCTTTCTATTTGTCGCCAAATTTCTGCCACATCTTTTTCTACATAACCCTTGTTTTTACAGTTGTCAAAAAACTTGTCTTTCACCTGTAGAAACTCTTCTCTAGATCTGTATTTGCCCGACATACCTCTGCGTAGTACATCAGCTTCTCCCAGGGTGAGTCCGCCAAAATGATGGGCAACTTTAATTACATCTTCTTGGTAAACCATAATGCCATAGGTTTCGGGCATAATTTGCAGCATTACCGGGTGGGCTTCTTTTCTTCTTTCTGGGTTTTTATGACGCAATATATATTCGCGCATCATACCCGATTGGGCAACACCCGGACGTATAATAGAGCTGGCCGCCACCAATTCTAAATAACTTTTCACCTCTAGCTTTATCATCAACATGCGCATGGCTGGAGATTCTACGTAGAAACAACCCAAAGCTTGTGCCTTCATGAGCATTTCTTTGATTTTTGGGTCTTCCTTAAAATGGGCCACATCTCTAATGTCGTGCGGTGGGTTATGGGGTTGATTTTGATGGATGATATCTATACAGTCTTTAATTTTTCCTAACCCACGTTGACTCAAAATATCAAACTTGTATAAACCAACGTCTTCAGCTTCGAGCATAGAAAATTGAGTAGTTGGAAAACCTTTGGGGGGCATAAAGCAGGCGCTGTACCAACTTGTGGGGCGTTCGCTAATAATAATACCACCAGCGTGTATGCTCAGGTGAGAAGGGAGTCCTTCTATAAATTTGCTGTATTTCAATACTAAGCGCCCCATTTCATCTACCTGACGGAGGTTTTTTCCGTTACTTAACTGATCGATATCTGCCTTGGGCAAACCAAATACTTTTCCCAATTCGCGTACGGTAGCTTTGTATTGAAAGGTATTGTAAGTACACAATAATGCTGCGTTAGGGAAGCGTTCAAAGATGTATTGGGTAACATCATCTCTATCTTTCCAAGAAAAATCTATATCGAAATCGGGAGGAGTTTTTCTATAGAGGTTAATGAAGCGTTCAAAATAGAGGTCTAATTCAAGCGGATCTACATCGGTTATTTTTAACAAGTAAGCGACAATGCTGTTGGCACCGCTTCCTCTACCTACATAGAAATAACCTTTGTTTCTGGCGTAATTGATAATGTCCCAGGAAATAAGAAAATAGGAAAGGTATTCCTTCTCGCGTATGATTTCTATTTCTTTTTCTACACGTGTTGTAATGGCGGGCGTAATTTCATTATAACGTTCATTCATGCCTTTGGCGCAGAGTTTTTTCACCAACTCGTAATCTTCCTGGCAAGAGCCTGTATAGCTTTTTAGATTTTGAGATTCTACTTCATCACCAAACTTGAAATGTATGCTACAACTTTGTGCTATTTCTTCGGTGTTGGCAATAATTTCTGGGTACTCCGCGAAGCTTTGGTAGAGTTCTGCTTTACTTATAAAAAGATCGTCGGCATTTGCTTGTTCTGAAACGGGTAGGGCAGAGAGCAGACAGTTGTTTTCTATGGCGCGTAAGAGTCTGTGTGCGTTAAAATCACGCTTGTTAGCAAAGCTCATGGAGTGCAGGATTACTGTCTTATCCGTGTGTTTTAATTTCTTCCAGTTGTAGTCTTGTAGGGTCTTTTTAGAAACACCTATCCACTCATTCGGACCTAATTTTTTGGGCGCTTTTTGCCAAGGGTAAATGGTGATGCAATTACTTAAGTAGGGAGCTAAAGCAGGGAATTCCAATTCTTTTTGAAGATGTTCAGAAACAAAGGTGTTAAGTTCATGAAAGCCTCTGTTGTTGGTGGCCAAAATCACGTAGCATTGCTCCATGCCGTTGCGCACATCTATCCCCACAGCTGCATTGAACTCTTTTTCTTGAGCATACCTGCTTAAGCTCAAAGCCGCCGTTGAGGTATTGATGTCTGTAATAAAAGCACAGGTGTAGCCAGCCTCTTTGTAGAAGTCAACAATGCATTCGGGAGATTTTAAACCGTAGCGTAAACTATATTTACTGTGCGTATTGAACATAAATTAAACGCGTCTATTGGCTAATAACATGGGTGGTTCTCCTTTGAAAGGGTTGTATCTGCCTATGGTACGGGCTTCTAAACCGGAGGCTCTTACTAAACTTCTATCGCCGTATCTATCGCGTATAGTATCCATGGCGCTGTATAAATCGGCGAGTTTACTGTTTTCATTGAATAAACTTATCTGGTGGTTTCCGTTTACTAAATGACTCAAGCGTATACCTATTAAGCGCACCAATACTCTACGGGTATAGAGTTTTTTAAAGAGTTCCAAAACCAACGGAATGATGTCGTGATCAGCTGCGGTGTAGGGAATTTTTTTCTGTACACTTTGAGTTTGAAAATCTGAATAGCGAATTTTTACGGTAACACACGCACATACTTTTTCAGCTCTACGCAGTTGAAAGCTTAAATTCTCAGCCATGGCGGTGAGGATAGCTGTTAGTTTTTGTATGTCTATGGTGTCTCTATCAAAAGTGCGCTCTGTAGAAATGGATTTTCTTTCGTTGTACTGCACTACAGGACTGTTGTCTATACCGTTCGCTTTGGTCCATATCATTTTCCCATTTTTCCCCAAGGCACTCTCCATCATTTCTATAGGCATATCCTGTAAAGTTTGAATTTTACGTATGCCCAGATTACAGAGTGTTTGGTAGGTTTTTAGTCCTACCATAGGGATTTTACGTACAGAGAGGGGACTTAAAAATACGCGTTCTGTACCTCTGGAAACCTGCATTTGATTGTTGGGTTTTGCTTCTCCGGTAGCAATTTTAGAAACCGTCTTATTGGGGGATAGACCAAAGGAAATGGGGAGTCCCGTTTCTCGCATAATGCGTTGGCGCAGTTCTGAGCTGTATTTTAAGCATCCAAAAAACTTATCCATCCCCGTAAGGTCCATGTAGAATTCATCTACGGAAGTTTTCTCGTACACGGGAGCGGCTTCTTTGATGATTTCAGTTACCATATTTGAGTACTTGGTATAAGTCGTACTGTTTCCTTTAATAATAATGGCATCTGGACATCTTTCTCTGGCCATTTTCATGGGCATGGCAGAGTGTATACCAAATAGGCGAGCTTCGTAGCTACAAGAAGCTACAACACCTCTATCACTGGTTCCTCCAATCAAGATTGGTTTGCCCACGAGTCGGCTGTCAATCAGGCGTTCACAGGACACAAAAAAGGTGTCCAAATCCATGTGAACAATGGCTCTGTTATCACTATTCATACTCCAAAATTTAGTGCATAGCAAGCTATAGCCATATTTCTATGTTGCTGATGCTGAGTTGATACGTCCTTTTAAAGGACAACTAAAAAATGAGAAGTTGAATGCTTCTATTACCTGTAGAATTAGGTAGAAGAAGTTTGCTTTATTCTCCCTTCGTCATCTTTACAAATTTATTAAAAAATACAATCTTGATTAAATTTAAATCTAAATAATGATTAAAAATTAATCATTTGTAAAGAGAGTGAATGAGAACGTAAACTATTTATGTTTAAAAAAAAGGGGGCTTTTTAGATTTCAACAATCATTAGACAAACATCATCAACCTGTTCGTTGCTGCCTTTCCAGGTTTGGAAAGAAGTGCTTAATTCTTGGAGAAGAACATCTACACTTTTGGCACCGTATGCAAAGACGAGGTTACGCATTTGATTTAGCTTAAATTTCTTGTTTTTAGGACCTCCAAATTGGTCTTCGAAACCATCTGAAGAAAGCATGATTTTATCACCTTTTTGCAATTGGAATTCAACCAATTTAAAGTTAGAGCTAACATTAGATTTACCAATACCTTTACGGTTTCCTTTGATTTCTAGTATGTTTAAACCATTCTTGCCGCTGAAATTCATTTCCGTAGGAATACGATTTAAGAAAGAGCTGGTTTCGTTAAATACCCAACAGTTAAGGTAGGCTCCACTAAATTGAAGTTGCAAGGTGTTTACATCAAGTCTACACAAGGCGATATCCATACCATCATGTATTTCTTCATTCTCACTAGCTAATACCTGTGGAACTTCGATGTTCAAGTGGTCCAAAATAACATTGGTATCTGTTAACTTTAATTCGTGTAAACACTTGTTGAGAACAGAAGAAGCCACTAAACTTACCATAGCCCCTGGTACTCCGTGCCCTGTACAATCTGCTACACCAAAATATACGTAGTTGCCAATTTTC
>NZ_JBVCPV010000103.1:0-10885 GCF_057456495.1 Lishizhenia sp.
AGCGTAACGGAATATTCTGTTATTTCTTCAGAATTACCTTGTGCCTGAACTTCTTCTAGCAATTCAAAATCTTGGCCATCGTAAAGGTGTTCCACCAAATAGGATTTAGAATCTCTTTCTACAGCAGTTGACCATTCAAAGGTAATATCTCCGGTTTCTGAGGAACGTATATCTGTAGTTAACAACTCGGTGTAGAGTGCAAATCCTGGCAAACAAACCTGATCATAGGTTGCGAACATTTTCCCAATAGCAGTAATAATGATATTGTTGCACAGTAGGGTGATTGGGGTATCGCTGGCACAGCTGGTAGAATTCGTGGTGAGTGTATCGGTTTGGGTAACCCCCGAACATGTATCTAAAGGCAAGGCAAAGTAACTTGTATTGGGAGCTAATGCTGCGTTACATTGTAACTCAGTATCAATGCTATGTATATTACCAGATTTATAATTCCCAGTGGATGAAATCGTGTATTGAATATCTACGGTAAAATCATATCCGTTGGTACATGGGTTTTGAGCTGGGTTTACCTGTAAAATGGTAAAATCAAAAAACAACATGTAGGTATGATTGCTGGCCTCCACCCAACACTGTGCACTCAAATTATAGGAGAATAAGAGCATGGGGAGGCTTAATGCGAGTATTAAGCGCTTCATAGTAATAGTTGTAAAAAAGGTTTAGAATATCAATTTACAACAATTCCCCTTGAAATAAAAAAATATTAGTTCAAAAACTTAAGCTACACAACTGTATACCAATACTTTACACTAAACTAAAACACCCGTTGAAATATGTAAAATATATACTCTCTTCGAATCTTATTATTCAATCAATCACATATAAATAAGGCGATAGCTATTTCCTTGGTCGTCTTTTAAAAAGTATAACCCTTTCTCTGTATTTTTTAGTTGAACCTTTATTTCATCACCTTTTTGAAACAAAATATATTTTTCATTTCCTATCAATTTCCCCGTACTATCATAGATATTGAAGGTGTTTAGTGCTAAATCTGTATTTGGTAGGGAAAAACCTCCATCCGCAGATGGATTTGGATAAGGGTGAATATTATTGGCAGATGACTTTTCATAACTCATTAATTTTAAAAAAGTAGTATCGCCGTTTAAATCAATTTCAGATAGCTTAAAATAATGTATTCCTACCCTAGCCTTGGTTAATGTACTCTGGTAATAGGTCTGTATTTCTGAATAACCTTGTGCTTGTACTTCCTCCATCATCTGCCAATCCTCTTCATCGTATAAATGCTCTACTAAATAACTTCTAGTTTCTGATTCAGTTGCGGTTACCCATTCTAAATTTAAGTCTTGGTTTTCATGGGTAATATCAACACTTAATAAACTTGTACTTAACGGTACGGAGGGGATACAATAAATATATTGAGAACTTACCTGTTTGGCGTTGATATGGAGATAGAAGCCATCACACAATAAATCATTTGGAGTATCTGAATTACAATTGGTTGAAAGGGTATTGAAAGAGCTCGTTAAAATTTGTCCACTTGCAGTATCTAAAGGAAGAACAAAAGCACCAGCTCCGGTAGCCCCATAACAATACAATTCAGCATCCATCGCTAAAATGTCTCCAGCTGTATAACCGCTAGTGGCAGTAATAACATAGTCTACGGCCACCTGAAAATCATAACCATTATTACAATTACTTTGAAGAGGAATAACTTGTACCGGGTTGAGGTAGACATTCAACATATAGCTTCCATTGTTAGAAACAATCGTACACTGAGACCATAAAGAAGAATAGAATCCACCAAGAATTGGGAGGATAAGTAACGGGTATTTAATGTTTAGCTGTTTTCTGCAAAACCCTGATATTCATCATGATTCTACAGGTATACTTAACAAAAATACCTGCAACAATTGGTGTTTTTAAAAACAGTTAATAAGCGTAGGTGTTCGATTAATATTTAAAGAAAATGGGACCTGCAATACTAAATTTTAACAAATTTCACGCTTCTTCCCGACGATAGTAAGATAAAGTATACGCCTTTTTGAAATTCAGAAAGCTCTAGTTGTATTGTAGAATCATTCGCCTTCAATTCAAGAGAATTAATATCTATTTGCTGTGCATTAGCAGTAGTAATTGAAACTACTTTATCTCCTTTTTCTATGCCTAGAATTTTCACCTTATCCGTAGCTGGGTTTGGAACAACCGTTAAGTTCCGTTCGGGTCTGTAGTTAATGTGTTTAAGGTCTAAAAAAGTGGTATCACCATTATTGTCCACTTCTCTTAACTTGTAATAATAAACTCCTTCTGTATAGATTTTATCATCAATAAAATAATGTGACTCCTGATCGGAACTACCACTCGCCTTTACCGTATCTACTAAAACCCAATTTTGATTCTCTCCCATGCGTTCAATTAAAAAATGACTAGCATTCTTTTCTGAAGCCGTTGTCCAGGAATAAGTTGCATACCCCGCGTCCACGGAAAGGTCTGAATACAGAAAACTCACATCAAGTGCGCTCGGTATTATCGGTGGACAATCTATTGTTTGATAAGGAATGTCATCACCATCTCCTCCTCCGTAATAACTAATATTTAACGTCGCTGTATTACAGTTTAAATTTTGTGGACTAGCATTTTGACAATTTTGATTGATATAATTTTGAGCGGTAGTCGTTGTACCTACTCCGCCTGTCGAGGGAACGTGAAAAAATAAATTCGTGTTACCACACGTTAGGTTTCCATTAAGATTGTCTAATCCATTTGAGGGAAAGTTTGTACCTGTATAGGTTACATTATACTCTATATCGACGTTATAATTATATCCATTTGGACAAGGAGCAGAGCTTAGAACATTTACATCTATAAGCGACAATGAAATTTCAACGGTGTAATCACCTTTGTTAGATCGGACGGAACATTGAGAAAAACTAAATTGTACATGGATGAAAATACCGATTAAAATAGATAACCCCTTAATTTGTAATTTATATCCTTTGACCATTTAACTATGCACGCATTTATTTTGAGTGCAAAAATAGTCCGTGAATTATTCACAAAAAAGAAGTTAAACCGTTAATAGATTAACAACATCATCTATAAGACAAACTACATTCAATCAACTATCAATACTTTCACAAGTACATAAACGGTACATTAACAATCAATTAAAGGTGATCTATTCAGAAAAAAGAGATTATTTCCTTCTTAAATACCCTAAAATGCCAACCGCTCCGATGGTGTATTTCTCATTTTCAAAATTCATAGGGTAAGTGCTTCTACTCTGCGTTCCCGTATTTTGTTGAACGATCTCAATTTCATCTTTACCAACATGTGCAACGATGGCTACATGACCGTAGGCATTAAAGATGGAAGCGTCGAAAACGATAAGGTCTCCTACCTTCGGAATATTGACTGAGGGATGGTTGAATTGGAGTAAATCTCTATCCGGATTGAGTTCTGCATCATCGATGTTTTTATTAAAGAAATCCTTAGCATGACCATAAGAGTTGGGCATTTTATGATTGTAACGTTCGTAGTAGAACCGCTTCACAAACTCCACACATTGGTATTTCAATCCTAAATTATATCCATCTTCCGTTGTATTTCTCCCAGAAACATTCCCCGTACTCCCGTTGTAATACACCACTACGTTCTCATAGATATCTAGTGTATCACCTACTTCATAATTCTTAAAGACCGATAAGGATTTCAGGGTGTCTTGATGATAAAATAGAGCAAATACACTTCCTGTAATGCAGGTTACAACGATGATTTTAAGTAAGGTTTTCATTCCTCTAAAAATACAAATTCAGTTGAACAATTTGTGACCTGACTTAAAAACATTTAGCATTTATTACAACTTATTTTTCAATTATCAACCGCTCCTCCCATCGCTTTGTAGGCGTACTTACCCTTAACACATATACACCCGGAGTTAACTCCGTTGCTAACTGAACTTTTGAAGAATTAGAAAACTCTTTTTGGTAAACAATACCTCCCTTGATATCAACTATTTCAAAATTTACACGCGAATAGGCTTGCGGTAATTCGCAGAAAATTACACCTTGGTTGGGATTCGGATAAATGCTAATTCTCGGTTTATCTACATCATCGACTCCTGAATAATCTCTGATATATTGTACACAAGCACTGGTATCTATACATCCTTCCAATTCTACTACTACAGTATACAGTCCACTTGTATCGGGAGCATAGTAATAATCTGTTTCTCCAGGAATGGGTGCCAGACCGTTGTTGCAATCGAGCCATTGATAGGTATAATCAAATGTATCTGCAGCTACAAAATCAATTATTCCTTCCATATAATTAAAAACTTGTTCTGCCTCTACCTCTATTCCCGTCCATTTAATACGACTCTCAACCACACTGTCGCAACCATAAATAGACTGTAAAGTATCTAGAAAGATTCCCTCTACATTGGAATAATTGATATTTCCAACTTGGTAAACTTCATCGTTACACAGAGCTACACTGTCTATTTGGTAATACTTTGGCCTCACTTGCAAATCGTACATTACGATACTATCATTTCCATTAACATCTGTGTATGTTTCTAAAGCCGAAGAAGAATCAGTATAGTACATCCCTCCTATCCATACACTATCTCCAAAACAAATGGGTAATTCTTCAAAATTAGGTTGATAACCTAAGCCCAAAGTGTATCGTTGATAGTTCAAATTACTATTTGTTGATAGCAGTTCTCCTGAATTGTTTCCATTACAAATTCCTGATACAGTGGCTGAATTATTTAACCAACTGTTTCCATCTAAGCCGAGCAAGTTAAGGTTAGAACAAGAACCTAATGCATGTTGACTAGCATCCTCCCAGTTTAACCCTACTTGAACTTCAATACTTCCATTTAAACAATTGATCTCCCAATAATCTAAACTACTCACCGCTGCGGTAGGTGTTGTAAAATTGGACAAATTTCCAGGGTTATTTCTATAATAATTTGCACTGTAATTTTGATTAGAGCTTGCTGGCAAAAGTCGTATTGGCGCATAAACTCCAGCACTGCCTAAAGGAAACGTGAAGTTTTGTGTATTCAATTTAATGACCTCACCTTTCACATAACTTAAATTATTGGCTCCAGTGTGCGTTGCCTGATCATTAAAAATGAGAGAAAGAGAGTCGCTCATATCCAACACACCTTCTATTAAGGATAGGTTTTCCATTACTTTTAGATGAACAAAGGGTGTTACTTTTCCTGAAGGTTTATCTAGGGTTAAGTAGTTTAATGCCAAGGTATCATCCGTTCCAGGATAAAATATATTTTGAACCACTTGGTCCCCATCTCCATTCAAGACCAATCCTTGACTGTTTAAACCTAAGCCATTGGTCATTTTAAGGTTTCCGCTTACGTAAATTGGGTTTTGCGTGTTTTGCTGCAGGGACGTATCCGATAGTATTCCTACATCGTTAAATTGAAAATGACCACTCCCGGAAACATATACCCCATTCAAAAATCTAAAATCATCACTTGAAATATCTATTACACCTTCACTCTCTATTTTACTTATATCATTGGATCCTATATCGTTATGAAAAAGCAACTCATTGTTATATACAAGGATACTATCCTCTGGATGGTCCAAATCAATTAAAATATTCGTCATAAAAGAAGAAGCATGTGTTTCTGCGATGTTCAAATTGAAAAAGACGTCGTTCGAGGCATTGTTAATAATGGCTTTATTAAAATCTCCATAACCTCTATAAAAATCAAGGTCTACAGTACCTGAATAGTTTCCACTCCCCTCCACTTTAAAGGTATCCTGAAAATATACAGATGCCCAAGTGCTAACTTCAGCTGTTTTGAAATACGGCGAGTAATTTCCCGAAGAAACTTCATAAATCGTATTCCCTGAATTATTAAAATTGGCACTCTCCACTGCAATACCAGAAGATTGTTGTGTATTTCCATTGGCTACTCTCGTAAAATCAACATTTACCACTCCATTCAGCACAGTCAACTGTGCGCCATTTAAAACAAGTAAAGTGTCTATCGTAGCATATCTGAGTTCAATCTCAGCTCCTTGATCAAGTATAAAATTACCCCCTGAAGTATATTGAACAGAGTTTAAACTCCCCGTTGCTTGATTTAAGAAATGGATGTTTCCTTGCACGTTTTGTATCGTAAGGTTATCTGAGTTCAAAATTACGGAAGACCCCACTCCTGAACATAGCAGGGAGCTGCCTATGCTTAGATCCTCATTAATGGTCAATACCGCTCCACCCAATACTTCAATAGAGTTTGGAACGAAAAGAGAAGTACTATCTATAAAAGGTGAAGCCCCAACTCCCGTGTAATTAATAGGGTCAATCTCTATATCTAGTCCATTCAGCGGCCATGCTGACCAATTTGAGGGGTTATTCCAAACAGAATCTACATTTCCGGTCCAATTTTGGGCAAATAATGTGTGCGTAGAGCCAAATAAAATAAAGATTGCTAAGCACGTAAATAGAGCTTTCATAAGGGGATGTTTAGGTTTCAGTTTCTCACTAACAAGAACTTATCTAAACAAACGGTTAAAAATTAAAAGTAGTTGGTATTCACTAAAAATAGTTTACCATTATTCTTTATCCCCCTAAAAACTATACTACAATTAATTATTATGAAAACTCTTGGCTTGGATTTCTTTGGCGCGGTATATCTTGTAAGCGCTTTCTTGTAAGGGATAATCCCAGCACCCCATGCGGTGAAAAAGTTCTGCTCCAAAACCGTGTTTAAACCTGAAAAGCCCTGACATAGGATGCGACGGATAAGGATGTGGAGAGGTCCCAAACATATCATACTCTATACAACCTGCTTGTTTGGCTCTTTGTATAGCTTCCCATTGTAATCTGTAGGGCGCCATTAAACCTCTGTGCTTAGCGGTTGAAGCTCCAAATAAATAGGTGGCTCTTTGCTTAGAAATAACAAAAATCATGGCGGCTAACATTTCCCCCTTGTAACTCGCCATTAATAATTGCACATCACTTTCTTCCTCTCTGCCCTCAGCCTCCAAAACAGTTCTAAAAAAATCCTTGTCTTGCAATTGCATTCCATTGCGTTGAGTAGTTTCTGTGTACAGAGCATACCATTCATCCAACATTTCTACACCGTATTGTTGAACCTCTACTCCTTTTCGTTTAGAAAGACGAATGTTATAGCGTGTTTTGGGTTTCATCTCTGCTAAAAACTCCTCCTCACTTTGTTGGAGATTAATGAAAAATGTGTTCGAAGGGAGGTTGTCGGTTCTGCTTTTCAACAGTTTACCATATGCTGTGTTCCAGTTGAGACGGTACTCTTGCGTTTTATTTTCGGGTGGACCTTTCCAGTATTGATTTTCATCGAAAAACTCATCCTCTTTACTCCACAAATTTTCCCAAGGCAAATCATAGCGCAAAAAGACGCAGTTATCCGGTAATTGATCTTTAATTTGCTCAGAAATCGTTTCTAAGAAATAACCATAATTTTCTTCTTCAGGAATGAGGTTTGGACCATAGGGTACGTAGGCAAAACATGCATCTGAACCAATGCTGTATAGATAAACAATCAAATCTTCTACATGTGTTTTGTTAGCATCGCCAGATACATACAACAGTTCATCACTTACTTTGATTTCAAAAGCCACAGGTTGTGCACCCTGTCTACTTTTAATTTCAGCCCAGATAGGATCTTGTGTTAAAATATTATTTGCCGCTACTTCTTTTATCGCTTTCGGTTCAACCGAACATTGCATACCCGTCTCCTTTTTGAATTTTGGCGGGCAAAAGTACTGTACTTAAGATAACTGAGCAACCATAGGCTATTGAGTTTCTTTATGAGTCTCCAAATATTTATAGACACAAGTAATAGAAACAAAAATTCCCTCTCTCCCGAGGGAAAGAAGGAATCTTCTCGTATCAACATAGCTTTACAAAGGAAGTAAAGCACTCCGTTATTTTTATGGTCTTACTTATGAATGCGCTCAACACTTGTAACATCATCCAATCCATGATAAAGAAAACTCACCAAGTGAAGCATTTGATCACGTCCCTTATTTTGTCCGAATTTAGAAGTAAAAAAGATGGATACTGTTAAAACAATACCAGCAGGTATCACCCATAGCCAACTCGCGTCATCGTATTGTTGATATTTTACCAAACTAAAAATACCTCCTATGGTTGAGAGGATAACGATAAAAGCATAACAGAACATGAAGAACAACCATACAGAAGGTTTGGGTCCCAATAAACAATGTACCAATATATCCTCCGAAAACTCTTCTTTTTCTATTCGTACTGAGAGTTCTGGCGACCAATAATGTTGTTCTGCAGTGGGTATTTTTAAAAAGATATAATGTCTAGATTTTGTCGTAACCACCGTAGGATCACCTTTGGCTTTATCCTCCAAATGTTGCAAGGCTTGATCGGGATCGAGGTCTATCTTTAATTCAAAACGCGGACGAATTTCGCCCAAAACAGAATGATCAAAACGATTAAAAGCCATAGTAGTTTTATAGTGTGCGGATTAAAAATAAGAGAAATCATAAAAGAGTGATTGCTATGAGATTAATTTAGAATGGGTCTAGAAGGGATATGTGTCGATTTTATATATACCGGACTTAGTTGAATGAGATTCGCTGTCTATCTTCTCAAGAGGTTTTCAGGATTACTGGCGTGATCCTCTTCGCATTGGTAGTACCCAAACATAAAAGTCCATTTCGATACTGCGTATCGCAATGACTTTTTTCATTTTCTGCCTTACAAGAATGCAATTCTTGACTTATTATGAAATTTCAGGATTACTGGAGTGATCCTCTTCGCATTGGTAGTACCCAAACATAAAAATCCATTCTGATACTGCGTATCATAATGACTTTTTTCATTTTCCGCCTTATGTGAATGCAATTCACAGCGGCGTAAAACGAAAAAAGTCCTTCACTATTCGTGAAGGACTTTCTTTTGTGACCCGTCAGGGTTTAAAATACTCTCTGTCTGTTAAGCTGTTAGCGCCCTATGCTCGTTGGGCACTCACACTATTCCACACACTTTCTTGTAAGAAAATGCCAGCTGGTGAAATAGCGTTATGAAAATTTGACTCAGCTTTTCCAGTAATCATGTGCTTTAGCATGTCTCGTAAGTATTTGACTTCCTGTTCCAAATGCTCATTCTTACTTTTTATCGCTTCAAATGCCTTTTCTGTCCAATTTGAATTTTTTGGACTCACGCTCTCACTCACAGTTTCCTGCTCTTTTGGGAACATTTCTCCTTTTCCTCGAAATAACCAATCTTCACTGCAATTCGTTCTCTCTATAATTTTTCTATATGTGCTTTTATGTGCTTTCGTTAAACCATTTTCAATTCTTGAAAGCCCTGCTGTACTCATTCCAACCAATTGACAGAAGTCTGCCTGAGATAAATTCAAATATTTTCTAAGCTCCGAAACCCTAGTATTTACTGTATCTTCCATGTATCATACATTTTAAATTAGTACTTTTCTTGTATTTTCAGTTTGATATATGACTTTTTCATATATCTTTGTGTTAAACAATTATCTGTTATACATCAATTCGCATATCAAATATATGTATTTCAGATTAAACTACAAGTATAATTTACAAAGTTTAACATGAGTGCTATTAATTATTTAACTACTTCAACTGCTGAAATCTTGAAGCGACGTTTTAAAAGGTTCAAGACTAAGCTCCAAAAAACTCACAAATTAAGTTTAAAAGATTTCGCTGAATATGTTGCAAAGAACGAGCCAAGTTTCAACTGTTATGAAGGATATGAATCAATTCGTAACGTATGGAATGGAAGAACCTCAAACCTTAGACTAACAGAATTACTAACCGAATACGAAAAACACCTATCCTAATGGAAAAGCTCTACTACATAGCAGGTTTCGTATTATTCCTTTTCACCCTGCTTACATCAATTCAAATCCAACATAAAAAAGAACAGGAAAAGCAAAAACAGTTGCGCGCAACAAACCTTCAACGTTGCTGTGAACTTGAAATTGATTGCGAATTCTGTCCTAACAACTGTTTTAAAGATTAAATCATGAATGACTTACTTCCTTTATCAATTCTCATTAATGCCATACTAGGAGCTTTTGTTGTAATACTTAGAACGGCTTCATTTGGAAGAGAAATACATGTAAAAGCACTAGAAAAAGAAATAAAGCTACTTAAAGAAAGACATCACATTAAATAATTGATCCAATGCCACACATTCCGTACAAATACAATTTGCATTCTTTATTAAGAAATCTATCTCAAGAAGATTATGAAATTGCCATGGAATTTCTGCCAGAAATTTGCCAAGTAACAAAAAGAACCTTTATAGACTGGATTTACAGAAAAGCGTTCGTAAGTAAGGATATTCCTAGCGAATCTGTACAGAAAATGTGCGTGTTTTTCGAAATTGAAACTCGTGACTTTTACAACTCGCCAGTGTGTAAAGATAAATTGAAAAACAAGTTCAAGAAATTTAAAGAAAAACACCTTGTTTCTCTTTCTACTGTAAGTCAAAAAACCACTTAAAAATCAAGCGACATGTTTAAAGTAAATGGCTCCACAAAAAGTGGGGGTAGGTATTATATGGCCTATGAATTTGAGAATTGGAACGATGAAATCGTTCATGGAAACATTGTAAAAGACTCTATTACTGATTTTTACAAATCCTACTTTGAAATTCTATACACCTACTCTTTGCAATGTGCAGATAAAATAAGAGTTACGGCAAAATACAAGCAAAAAGCCCTTCCTGAATGGATGTCTTCATTACTTAATCATGATCCAACACTCATGGCAAAAAGGATTAAGGAGAATTTGCATGAGCTCTACTTCAACGACTCCTACATACGTGAGAAAATCACATGCTTTTCATACGCTATCAACAAACAACGAGAGATACTCGAAAA
>NZ_JBVCPV010000104.1:0-10682 GCF_057456495.1 Lishizhenia sp.
CCAAAACTCCCACTATTGCATGCTTTCGGTATTTCTTCAAAAAGGCTGGGGTAACAATCCCTATTTTAGAAAGAAGGTAAATTACTACAGGAAGTAAAAACAAAATACCCGTATAAAAAACGGTTGAAGTAATTAGACTTACGTAAGAATCAATTCCTGGATTAGTTTCGATGTCAGGACTGATCCTAAACTCACCAAAAAATTGCACACACATGGGTGCCACCACAAAGTATCCGAACAATACTCCGAAGAAAAATAACAAGCTTACGTAGAACACGATTCCCGAGAATGATTTTCTTTCATTTTGACGTAAACCAGGTTTGACAAAACTCCACAATTGATAGAAAACATAAGGGAAGGCAATGATAAACCCACCAAGAAATGAGATCAATAAAGCGTAACTAAATTGAGAAGTCATTTTTAATCCCTGTGCTTTTACAGGAGTTACTTCCACGCATAGGTTCACATATTCACACATGACTCTATAGCTAATGAAGTTCTCTGAATTCATCGATAAAAAGATGTTATCCATGATCCACTCCAAGCAAACAAACAGACCAATGGCTAGCACAACTATAGCAATTACTGAACGAACCAAGCGCCAACGTAACTCCTCGAGGTGCTCTAAAAACGACATTTCATTTCCTTCTTCCATAGTGCAAAAGTAAGAACTTAATAATTTAAAATTGGGTTGTTTTGTTTTTCAATTTCTATCTTGGTTTCACCACCATGACCGGTACAAACTATCGTGTCTCCCGGTAAATTGAACATCACTTCAGTAATGCTCTTCTTCAGTGTCGCCATATCACCACCCGGTAAGTCTGTTCTTCCAAAACTTCCTTGGAATAATACATCACCGTTGAATACAATTTTGTTGGCTGCGTTGTAGAAAACTACATGACCAGGCGCGTGCCCTGGTGTGAACAATACCTCAAAGTCTAAATCTCCAAATGAAAGAGTAGTGTTTTCCTCTATTTCCATATCTGGTTCGGGAGAAGGAGTGAAAGCATCTAAGCCATACACAGCAGCACTTCTTTCAGACATTTCTAGTGTTGGTAAATCTTTAGGGTGCAAGTATAGTGGAATATTGTAGGTGTTCTTTACAAAACTATTTCCTGCAACATGATCTAAATGTGCATGGGTGTTTAAAATTGCAAGTAACTCTATACCTTCCTCTGAAATGAAATTTTGAAACAGCTCTTCCTCTTCTTTGAAATACATTCCTGGATCTATGACCACGCCTTTTTTGTTGTTGTCATATACCACAAAGGTGTTTTCTTGGAAGGGATTAAAAGTGAATTTTTGAACTTTCATAAAAACTGTTTTAAAAATAACTCTCCTCAATGACTGTTGTTGAATTTCGATAATTCAAGTCGCCATTTTTTAATTCGGACAAAGTTAATACACTTAAGCAAATAGATATTCTTAAATTCGTGTTGCTTAGCAAGAATTAGTTAGAAATAGCCTGAAAAAGTAAATTATGTCATGCCCTGCAATTTTAGGGTGAGGTGATTCTTCCAAACATCTTCAAATGGCATTTTTATTTGTAATATGTACAGCAATGAATCTTAAAGAACAAATACAAGCCAAGGCAAGTGAGTTTTTCGCAGAAGTTAAAGCGATTAGAGAGCATTTGCACCAACATCCTGAGCTTTCCTACCAAGAGCATGAAACAATGGCTTTTGTGTCAGAACAACTATCCAAGTTCGGTATAGAACATAAGGTTGGAGTTGCAGATACGGGAGTAGTTGGGTTGATCAAAGCAGATCATCATACTGGTGATGAAGATTGTATTGCGTTAAGGGCAGATTTAGACGCTTTGCCGATTCTTGAAAAGAATGAGGTGGCATATTGCTCACAAAATGAAGGAGTGATGCATGCCTGTGGTCACGATGTACACACTTCAGTTTTATTGGGAGCTGCTAAGATTATTCAGGAATTTAGAAATAATTTACAACAACCTGTAAAGCTTGTCTTCCAACCAGGAGAAGAGCAAAATCCGGGAGGAGCAAGTTTGATGATCAAAGCAGGTGTATTAGAAAATCCTAAAGTGGAGCGCATGTATGGATTACATGTTTTTCCAGAAATGGAAGTAGGGAAGTTAGGTTTTAGAGGAGGTTTGTACATGGCCTCTAGCGATGAAATTCACGTTACTATAAGCGGAAAGGGTGGACATGGAGCTCAACCACATAAAACTGTAGATAGCATTTTGGTGGGGGCTGAGGTAGTTACCTCTTTGCAGAAAATTGTTTCTCGAAGCTGCGACCCAACACTGCCGTGTGTTTTAACTTTTGGTCATTTCGAAGCTTTAGGAGCTACCAATATTATCCCGGCCGAAGTAAAAATCAAAGGAACTTTTAGAACCATGGATGAAACATGGAGGGCAAAGGCATTGGAAATGATTAAATTCCAAATCGAAAACATAGCAGAAACGCATGGAGCGAAAGCCGAAGTTTTCATCTCGCATGGTTATCCATTCTTAAAGAACGATGAAAGACTTACGGAGGATTTAAAAGTGAAGGCTAGAAAATTATTAGGAGAAGAAAACGTAGCGGAATTGCCGATACGTATGACTTCGGAGGACTTTGCATTTTATTCACAAGAAGTACCTACTTCTTTCTATCGTTTAGGTGTTCGTAATGAAGAGAAAGGTATAATACATGGGGTGCATACCGCAAATTTCGATATAGATCCCCATGCATTAGAAGTTGGAATGCAGATGATGGCGGCTATTTGCTTTGATATTTAGCCAAGAAATCAGTCATTTTAGCAAAAGCACGGGCTCTATGACTCATGCTATTTTTCTCTTCTGTAGTCATTTCAGCAAAAGTTTTCCCTGCGTTTTCAGGTTCAAAAATGGGATCATAACCAAAACCTTGATCACCCGTTTTTGAAGTTCGGATTTCCCCATTTACGATGCCTTCGAACAAGTGTTCTTCACCGTCTATGATAAGTGCTACAGCTGTTCTGAAGCGAGCAGATCTATTCTCTTTATCTGATAAACCATCCAATACTTTTTGCATATTTTTATCGTCAGATCTTTCAGCCCCAGCGTAACGAGCTGAGTATACTCCTGGCTCCATGTTTAGCGCTTCAATTTCTAAACCTGTATCATCGGCAAAGCAGTTTACACCAAATTTTTCGTGCACGTATCTAGCCTTTTGTAAAGCATTTCCTTGTAAGGTGTTTTGTGTTTCTGGTATATCATCAGAACAGTTGATGTCTTTCAGCGTTTTGATAGTGATTCCTGAAGGAACCAATTTCTGTATTTCCTTTGCTTTATTCTGATTCTGCGTTGAGAAGATCAATTCCATTTTTGTTGTTTTTATAATATCCATAAATACCGGCGAGTAAAAGTAAGAAAGCAAAAGGTAAAAGCGGAGCTCTTAAGCGTACTAATACACCATACAAGCTAGAGCTAAACCCTGTCATAAATGCCATGATCAAAACATAGAAAAAGGAAAAGACAAGTACTTCGTTACTTCTAACAAATTGTATTCTTTGTTTTAAATTGCTTTTAAAAAAGAAGACCAGTGTTAGTAGCAATAGCACAATTCCTTCGAGTATGTTGATGGCCAAAGCTACGTTTCTACTGTCCCAAGCAAACGGACGGTAGATTCCGGCAATAATAGCTTCTGGAGCAACTTTTAGCATACCCCAGAGACTGTAATCATTAATGTTTAATTGGTACCTATCCGTGCTGTAGGTTGAGTTTTGAGCAAAGTCTCTCTGAATCGTGGCAGCTTCTTGCAGTATTTTTTCAGGTGCTAAACTTCCAAAATTAGAGCTGTTGAAAAGGTACAAACTTAGTCCCCCCATACCTATGAGTAAAATGAAAAGACGCAACCCCATTTTTAGAACAGGTTTCTCACCCAATTGATTTATCCAATGGGTAGATATGGCAAAGAATAAGGGTGCCAACATGGCCAATAAAAGAAAGGCCCTGATTTCAATTAATAGGAAACTAGAGAGGATAAGGAAAAGACCTTCGATACTCAAGATTCCTGCTTTTTTATGAACGATTTTAAAAGTTGCCACCAAGCCCATTAATATGGCGATAAGTACAACGGTATCTTTGGAAATTCCTGTGCACCAAAAAGATACTGAAGGTACAAATAGTAGTGCTAAAGCTGCGAGTTTTTTCGGTAAGAAATTGAGTGTAGCAACATACCTGTAGAGTCTGTAATTTACATTGGCCATTATAAAAGCTAATATGAAACTCATGGCCCAATAACTTTTAAAACTCACGAACATGAGAAGAGAAATAATCTTGGAGACAAAATAACTTTCATCTTCACGGTAAATCCATCCTGGAGGATAGCCTATTTGTGCATTGAAATTCCCGTAGTAGATCTCTTTACCCTGACTTATTTCATCAAAATAATTGAGCGGGTTGTGAAAGAAAAGGTTGTTGAGTGTTTCTGATCCACGGTAATAAGCAAAAGTGTCACCGCCATTATACATGATGGCGTAAACACCTGAGAAAGCAATGACAAAAAAGATTTTAAAGTAGAAATTAAGAAGGTAAAACTGATGCTCTTGTTCTTTTTTCTGACGGTAAAATTTAATGTAGTGACTAATAATCGCGAGGATTACCAGCCAAAATATTCCAGGAAGAATATCTCCCACACTAAACAATTGGTTTCTCATTGTAAAGCGAATTTAAGAAAACAAAAAAAGGTAGCTGATGATCAACTACCTTTTGTCTCTAATTTTTTTATTTCTAGTGTCCACCAGGTTGGCAACATTTTGGAAGTGCTTGCTGTGCTGCCTTAACAGGTTCAACATCATCTGCACTGTATCCTATTTCAGAAATTACTTTTTTAATCTCATCCAAAGTGATTTTTTTCGAATTGTAACTTACGGTTACAATTTTAGTGGTAAGATCCATCTCCGCAAACTTAATCCCTTTGGTATAGTTTAATTTGTTTTCGATTCTTTCTTTACATTCTCCACATTGCGCATTGGTTTGGATTTGAGCTTCTTTCTTGTTTCCATCCTCTGCGTTACTATTAAATGTTAAGGCTACAATAGCCATAAGTGCCATTAAAAATTTCATGTTTTCTATTTTTTATTTTCTATACTAAATCTAACTCCGGCATATACGTTAATACCGATAACTGGTGCCCATATTCTCGTTGCATCGAAAGTTGAGCTAAAAGGGTTTTGAGCATCAATAATTGGATTTTTCTGGGTGTAATTTAATAAATTTTCTCCTCCAACGTAAAAATCCCAACGTTTGTATATGTGAGTAATTTGTGCATTTACCATGCCATAAGCTTTACTTCGCTCATCACTGGTAAATACAGTTCCCTCTTCATTAAGTGCTAATCTTGGTAGTCTCTTGGTTCCAAAAACAGATGCCGTTAAATCATATTCCCAACGTTTGTTTCTCGTGCTATATCCAAAATTGATGAAACCTCTGTGTTTCGGCACCATAATTTTTTCTTGTAAGCTTCCTCCAAATGTTGCTTTTACATCCAAATACTTATAAGCCATTTTAATTTCGAAATTACGGATAGGCTCAAAGCTGAAATCTGTTTGTATAGCGTTTGAGTAAGATTGTCCGTCTAAATTTCTAAAGTAGATGGCTTGTGCGTCTTGGTCTCTATCCACAACAAGTTGGTTGGTGAATAGTGTGTGGTATGCATCAACAGACCAACGTGCTGAACGTTTGAAAAGTCTGAACTCATACACGGTGCTCCCTCCAAAGTTCCAAGCTACCTCAGGCTTTAAAGTTTCATTCAGAACCCAAGGTTTGTTGTTGGCCATTAAAGATAGATTGTCAACTACATAGTTAGGAACTCTAAATCCTTTACCTGCAGTTAATCGAAGGTCTACTTTTTCTGTGACTTTGAATTTATAATGAGCACGTGGAGAGAACTGAAAACCGAACAAATTGTGGTAATCACCTCTCGCACCTAAAACTAAATCATGGCGAATGGTTTTCTTTGTAAACTCAGCAAATGCCCCAGGAACAATTTCCGTTCTGTTTAGGTTACTAATATCATCCTGCATACCTAAGTTGATGTGCTTTTGTCGTAATTCATCGTAGACAAAACTCAAACCTGTTTTTAAGGTGTTTGTAGTATTTCCTAGTATTGTATTGAAAATAGCATTTACATAACCTCGTTTTTCTTGGGCGTCCATACTTCTGTTCCCAAATTGAGCTTGCAAAGCATGATACTTAGCTTGATAGACTAACCCCAGTGAAGAGTTTACACTTTTCTTAAAGAAAAATCCTGTTTTAGCATAAACCTCTGCGTGCTGATTTTCTATGGATACACCGTAAAGATTGTTGGGGTTGCTAGATCTTTTATACCCCATTTCTCCACCGGTTTTACTAGTAACTGATCCTCTAAAGCCAAATTTGCTTTCAAAATATTCTCCCTCGTAATTCCAACGGTTCATGAAAGTGAAATTTTCACTTAAAGGAATGTCTTTAAAACCGTCCTTGTTTCTATCCAATTCTATAGCGCCAACAGAGGCATGACCAAAGAATCCTGTAGACCACTTCTTCGAAAGTTGTATACTGTTGTGAAAGTTAACTTCATTCCTTCCCTGAATATTGGTGTAAGCATTGAAATACAATTTGTCCATATTTACACCAGGTTGATAAAATTCAAGGTTAATCAAACCTGCCATCGACTCGTAACCATTTACCACGGTCCCTGAACCCTTGGTGATTTGAATGGAGTTTATCCATGTACCGGGTATCATATTCAAGCCGTAGGCTGAACCTAAGTTTTTAAGCATAGGGATGTTTTCAAACTGAATCTGTGTATAGGTACCAGCCAACCCCATCATTTGGATTTTTTTAGCCCCAGAAACTGCATCAGTAAGATTTACGTCTACACTTGCATTGGTCTCAAAAGATTCTGAGAGGTTACAACATGCTGCTTTTCTCAATTCACCAGCAGATAATGTTTCTGTAAATAAAGGATCGAGTTTCTCAATGGAAGAATTCTCACGTTGGTATGCAATTACAACTTCTGGTAAGTAACTAGAAGAATACAAGGTTACGTTAACATTTAGGAATCTATCTTTTTTGGTAATTACTAAAGTGTCGGTATAATAACCCTGAGCCCTAAAAATTAGAGTATCTGGTAATGCAGGTAAATAGTCTAATGTAAAAGCTCCTGTTTCGTCGGTAATCGTACCAATGTCACTACCTAAGAAGAATACTTTAACACCAAAAAGTGGTTCTTTTTTGTTTTCTGAAGAACCGTAAACAGTTCCTTTAACTTGTGCAAAAGTGTTGAGTGCAAATAGACTCAATATTGCAATTAATATGTTTTTTTTCATTTTTTGATTTTGTGTGATAATTCGAATAAACGTGAAGTTATCGCACTAAAATCATAGGGTGTAGACCTGCAGCTGCGCTCTTACTTGGCTGCTGGTAAGAGGAGGTGGGTTGGGATAGTATTGGGTGATTTGTGCTTCATTTATGCTTTCGGCTATAAAGAAATCAAATGCAGGAACAGTTGCCAAGTAAGGCACGGTTACTTTCACCAAAACATCGTGGTAATGATTTAACGTGGTCTGGAAAACTTTAGTTTCTTCCTTACAACAATCATCTTGCTTAGTATCCACAGGAACCTCGCAACAATCGTGGATGTTTGGTTGGTTCTCTTTGTGTTCTTCATGCATTTCGCATACCTCCTCTGTGGTCGTACATAAATGTTCCGATATAGAGAATCCGCAAACTCCTAAAAATAGAAAGCTCACAAAGAAAAGAAGTGCTATGTTTTTCAACTTTTGCATGCGTTAACAAAGATAGGGACAAATTGGGTTTCTACAAATTGTATAATCTGCCATTCTTGTATTTCAAAAGTCAATTTTTACTGTGTCCTTTACAAATGGATTACTACTTTTGCACGTAAAGATAAATTAACATGACTCAAAAAGTTCCAATTACTGTTTACGCTGAAATGACACCTAACCCAAGCACAATGAAATTTGTTGCTAATAAATATTTATTGATTACGGGCGAATCGGTTGAATTTACTAGTCAAGCAGAAGCCAAAGGATATTCTCCTTTAGCCGAGGAGCTTTTCAATTTCCCATTTGTTACGGGTGTATTTATGGCGAGTAACTTTATTACGATTACAAAGAACGAGGCATTGTCTTGGGATTTTGTAGTAATGGAATTGCGTGAATTCATCAGAGAATACCTACAAGATGGTAAAGAAGTGTTGATTATGATGCCACAGCCTAAGGCAAAACCTGTGGAAAAAGAAAACCCAACCAAAACTTACGCACCTTCAGAATACGATGATGCCATTGTAGCATTGTTAGATGAATATGTTCGTCCGGCTGTAGAGGGTGACGGTGGAGCCATTGAGTTTAGAAACTTTGAAGACGGTATTGTTACCGTATTATTGAAAGGATCTTGTGCTGGATGTCCATCTTCAACAGCTACTTTAAAAGGAGGAATTGAAAATTTATTGAAGCAACATTTACCTGAAGTAAAGGAAGTTGTTGCTGAAGATGCAGAATAATACCCATTCTAGAATTTGAACAAAAACGCTGAAAATTTACAAGGCGCTAAGCAGTTGTGAATCTTTTAGTTATCTCCTAAGAAAAGTTTGTTTTTTTCAGAGCTGTTTTTGTATCTTAGACTTAATTAATTTGGATATATGAATGTGAGTGATTTAACG
This sequence comes from Lishizhenia sp., assembly GCF_057456495.1. Taxonomy (NCBI): domain Bacteria; kingdom Pseudomonadati; phylum Bacteroidota; class Flavobacteriia; order Flavobacteriales; family Crocinitomicaceae; genus Lishizhenia; species Lishizhenia sp. Next base: position 8,661 of record NZ_JBVCPV010000104.1, read on the forward strand.
GGTGCTCTACGCAAGTATTTTGGGTACGATAAATTCCGTGGTGACCAAGAAAAAATCATTAGAAACATCTTAGAAGGACAAAATACCTTCGTAATAATGCCAACAGGTGGAGGTAAGTCTATGTGCTACCAATTGCCGGCTTTATTATCAGAGGGTGTATCTATCGTGGTTTCTCCTTTGATCGCCCTGATGAAAAACCAAGTAGATGCGATTAGAAATGTGAGTGAGGACGATAGTGTTGCCCATGTCTTAAACAGCTCTTTATCGAAAACAGAAGCCAACCGCGTAAAGCAAGATATTAGAGATGGGAAAACCAAACTTCTTTATGTTGCTCCTGAATCGTTAACCAAGAAAGAAAATGTTGATTTCTTTAATTCTGTAAACATTTCCTTTTTTGCAATTGATGAGGCCCACTGTATTTCTGAGTGGGGGCATGACTTTAGACCGGAGTATAGAAGATTGCGTGAGATTTTTGAACAAATATCTAATGTTCCGATTATCGCATTAACTGCAACAGCTACACCAAAAGTTCAACACGATATCCAAAAGAACTTGAACATGTTGGATGCAACAGTGTTCAAAGATTCATTTAATAGAGATAATCTTTATTATGAGGTACGTCCGAAGAAGGAGGTAGAAAAAGAGATTATCAAATACATCAGATCGAAACAAGGTAAATCTGGGATCATTTACTGTTTGAGTCGTAAAAAGGTGGAGCAATTAGCCGAAGTTTTGCGCGTAAATGGAATCAATGCACTGGCTTATCACGCTGGTATGGATGCTTCTACAAGAGCAAAACATCAAGATGCTTTCTTGATGGAAGAGGTAGATGTAATTGTAGCCACCATTGCCTTTGGTATGGGAATCGATAAACCGGATGTGCGTTTTGTGATTCACCACGATATTCCAAAATCTTTGGAGAGTTACTATCAAGAAACCGGTAGAGCGGGTAGAGATGGTGGAGAAGGAGAATTGTTAACCTTCTACTCTTACAAAGACATCGAAAAATTAGAAAAGTTCTTACAAGGAAAACCTGTAGCAGAGCAAGAGATTGGACGACAATTGTTGTTTGAGATTGTATCTTATGCAGAGTCTTCAATTTGTAGAAGAAAATATTTGTTGCATTATTTCGGAGAAGAATTCGACGAGAAGAACTGTAACAGCATGTGCGATAACTGTAAGCACCCGAAAGAAACCATGGAAGGAAAAGAGTATGTTCAACTCTTGTTAAAAGCTGTGGTAGAATTGAAGGAAATGCAGAAGGCCAAGCATATTTGTGCTTTCCTAGCCGGAAAAGATACTGCAGAAATCAGTACTTATAAGCACGATAAATTGCCGCTTTATGGTAAAGGAAAAGAAAGAGATGAAGCTTTCTGGAATGCAGTGATGCGTCAATGTTTAGTAGCTAAATTAGTGGCGAAAGATATAGAGTCTTACGGGGTGATTAAAATGACCCAAGAAGGACATGATTTCATCAAAGAACCAAAGCATTTCTTATTGATTAAGGAAAATGATTTTAGCAGTGCTTCTGACGAGGTGAATGTAAACAACAATGCGAAAGGTGCTTTCGATGAAGTGTTGTATAAATCTATGTTGGATCTGCGCAAGCAAATTTCTAAGGATAAAGGAATTCCACCTTTCGTGATTTTCCAGGAGTCTTCTTTAAAAGATATGAGTTTCCAATACCCAATTACGATTGAGGAGTTAACAAATATTCAGGGAGTTGGACAAGGAAAAGCGAAGCGTTATGGAGCACCATTCTTAGCCTTAATTAAGCAATACGTAGAAGAAAACGATGTTGAAAGACCACAAGATTTAGTTGTAAAGCAATTGGTCAATAAAAGTGGAATGAAAGTACGTTTAATTCAAAACATCGATAGAAAACTGCCGCTAGAAGATATAGGATCTTCACAGGGGAAAAGTTTGAACGAGGTATTGGATGAAATTGAAATGATTGTTCAATCTGGAACGCGCGTGAACATCAATTACTACATAGATGATATGTTAGATGATGGTGAGCAA
>NZ_JBVCPV010000105.1:0-10628 GCF_057456495.1 Lishizhenia sp.
AGCAACGACAAGCTTCTTATTTATCAAAGGAAGTACATTGTCAATTACCCATTTTACCGCATGTTCATTTTCCATTACAGATAAATTTCCATGCATAAGTAGGTAATCCTCTTTTGGGTCTATATGATTACCTTGACTCAAGGGGTTGGCAACGGCTAAAAATTCACTATTTCCGTAAAGGTTTACGTAGTATTTTTGGTCTTTATCAGAAACACTGAATAATCCGTCAGCGGCATGAAAAACAGCTTCGTGTTGCTGTAGTTTTTTAGCTTCTAATTGAAAGAACTTTCTCTTTAAAAAAGATTGCTCTACCCTAGCTAATTGATCGTAATATTCGCTTTCCACATTATGACAGCGCACATATTTTTTTCTTTGCGCTAATAAGGGGTGAGCCAAGTAAGCAGTGCAATGTTGACCTTCAAAAATAATTGGGGCTTCATCCTTCAATAAGTTCTGAAGTAGATCTTTGTTTTTTCTTGAGGCAACAATCATAGGTTGTGAGGAAAACAAGCTTAAGAAGGCTGATTTTCGTTGATAATAATAAACTTTCGTTGTTACTTCCTTCAAAGCTTTAGGCCTACCTCTACCATAATCAAAGCAATGCAGTATAACTTTATAACCAAAATCCTTTAGTGCTTTACACCTGTAGTAAACATCTATTACTCCACCATAATCGGCAGGGTAGGGAACATCGAAAGAAACAATATGTATTTTACCCTTCATGTATCTCGTAGATTTCTTTCAGTTTTTGTGATTCATTTTCCCAATTCAACACATCTGCTGTTTGTAGACAGTTGGCGCGGAGTTCCGCAAGTCTTTCTGAATTTTCTATAATTCCTTTGATCTTTTCTGCAATGTGTAAGGGTTCATGATTTTCTATGATATCACCAACTTCGTAATTTTTTACGATGGTTGCTACTTCTATTACATTACTCGCTAAAATAGGAGTAGTTGTATGGATGTAATCAAAGACTTTGTTGGGTAGTGAAAATTTATAATTAAGGTTGGTGTCTTTATCGAGCGTCAAACCTAAATCTGCATGATACGTAAAGTTCATCATTTCATCATAAGGTCGTCGCCCCTTAAAAATCACTTTATCCTCTAAATTTTCTTGGCGTACCAAAGCTTTTAAATCATCGATAATATCGCCGCTTCCTACAAAGTAGAGAACGGCATTATCTATATGTTTCATTGCTAAAACAGCTTCTTCTGCGCCTCTATCAATGTTGATTCCCGCTCCCTGCAGTATGATCATTTTTTTAGATGCATCTATCCCCAATTCTTCTTTTGAGCGTATGTTTTTGGGTTTCCACAAGGGAGAAATGTTACGTATGATACGCAATTCTTTGTTGTACTTCTTGTTGTATTTATCCGCAATGGATTGGTTAACCGTATAAATGCGCTGGAGTTTAGGAAATATGAAACCTTCAATGGCCTCCCAAACCGCTTTTACCTTTGGCCGCGAAACCAATTCAGGAACTTCCGTGTAGTATTCATGACTATCATAGACCAATTCGCATTTTCTTTTGAATTGTTTAGCCATAAAATTTGCCAGCAAAGTATCCAAATCATTACTTAATAATAGGTCTGCTTTGTGAAACAATAGAAAGAAGAAAAGTCTCAGGTTATAATTAGCATAGAACAAAGCACCCTTGTTAAAAGTAAGTTTCATTCTATGTGTTTTATAATCGCGATGGAGTTCTTTAGAATTAGGAAGTAAACGACCAACTAGCGTTACGTCATATCCGTTTTCATGTAAAAACGTGGCAACTTTGTGCACACGTTGGTCGGTGTATAAATCGTTGGTAACAGAAACTATTGCCTTTTTTTTCTTCACGAGGGGCTAACTTTAATAGTTCTAAACAGCACTTATAAGAGTGTAAAACTGAAATTTTCGGTATTTATTTCAGTTGTTCTGCCTATATCGAGTATGTATTTATCCTTAACGTGCCCAAAATTAGCAAAACCAAACACAGGGATATTCAATTCTTTAAAATGATAGTCAAAAACTTCTTTTAAAGGGAGAGATTCTTCTGGGAATTCAGCAACACAATTATTGAATTTTCCCAAAATAATACCATTGACGGCGTTAAAAACTTGAGCATCTCTGAGTTGTGTGAGCATTCGATCAACGATATAAGGTTCTTCGTTGGTTTCTTCTAAAAAGAGAATTTTACCTTTAAAATTCGGTTGATAGGAGGTCCCCAACATACTAGTTATAACGCTTAAATTACCTCCAAGCAATTTACCGGAGGCTTTGCCCTTTTTGTTGGAATATTGCTCAGCATCTCTTAACGTAATTAGGCGCTTAGCTTTTTGTTGTTTAAAGGCAGCGTCGAATTCAGAAAGTGCAAATTTGTTCCACGTGGAGTAAGCCATAGGACCATGATAGGTAATGAGTCCAGTTTCTTGTGTAATGTAATTAAGCAAACTCGTGAGATCCGAATACCCCATTATAATTTTAGGGTTTTGTCGGATCAAATCTAAATCAATTTTGGGCAGCATACGCGCACAACCAAAACCACCTCGTACAGCGATAAGACCTTTAATTTCCTGGTCGGCCATCAAAGCATGAAATGTAGCCACTCTTTCTTGATCACTCCCGGCCAAATATCCTTTTTGTTGATAGAGGTTGGGTGCTAACCTCACTTTGAAACCTTGATGTAAAAGAACAGTTTCTAATTTTTTGATGTGTTGCGGAGAAAATACCGCTCCAGCCGGAGCGAAGATGGCCAGCGTATCTCCCTTTTTTAATGGAGGGGGAGTCTGTGTGGGATGTTCTGAATACTTGGGTGAATTGCGCACAGCAGAAGTAAGTCCGAGCGCACCCAAACCCAATAAACTGTTGGCTATAAATCGTTTTCTATTCATGAATCTCTAACACGCAAATGTTACTATCAGGAGGATAAATGTAAAAGTGAACCGTTGCTTTAGAGTTTGAATGATAACCTGTAAAGTAACTCGCGGTGCTATCTTTTACCTCGTGCTCTATAATTAATTGCTTATAAATCTCTTTCTTCCATGCTTGCGTAGGGAAGAAGTATTGTGTTGTGTTTAATTTCTTTTCTAAAGGATAGTTTATTACAAAATTGCTATCCAAACCTATTTGAGTATAGGATTGCTCTAAAGTTGAATAATGGGCATGCGCCAAATCATCTAAAAAAAGCTGTTTACTTTCTTGGGCTAACTCTTCTGGAGGAGTAGTTCCACACGCCCATAATAGGTTACTTACGACTAAAATGTATATCGCCTTCTTCCACCAATGCATCACCTTTCATTTTTAAGAATAATTGAATCAAAGCTACTACATCTTTTTCGCAGTAACGACTTATTCTAGCAATATCTCCTTCTTCATAGAATACGCGGGCAACATCTGCACCACTGATATCATCTTTTGGCGTTGGTATACCAAAGATGTGACATAACAACGCGAGGGTTGTATAATGTTTGTAATCACCAAACTTCCACAGTTCCATGGTGTCGAGATGGTTTACTTCCCATGGTTTTTTACCAGCTATATCTAATGGAGGGGGTAGAGGAATTCCTAAAATCAACATTCGGCGAGCGATGAAAGGGAAATCAAATTCTTTAGCATTATGTCCGCAAAGTAAATGGTAAGGAGAACTAAAGTGTTCCATGAGCATATCTGAAAATTGCCTTAACAATGTTTCCTCGTCTTCATGGTCAAAAGATTTCATTCTAATTTGTTTACCCGTAGCTGTGTTCTTAACAAAGCCACAAGAGATACAAACTACCTTCCCGAATTCCGCATATATTCCAGCCCTATCGTAAACATCTTCTGGGGACATTTCAACTTCGCTTTCTTCTCCGTTAACCTCAACAGTTTTTGTTTTGTTTTGCCAAAAGTATTTTGTTTTGTTACCGAAGTGGTAGGCGCTATCTTCATCTAAATCTTCGTAACTGTAAGTTTGTGGAACGGTTTCAATATCTAGAAATAAAATTTTCTCTACGTTGACTTTATTGAGCATGTTGATCTTTTTAATGAAAGGTAAAAAAAATAATTAAAGCTAAATTATCTTTTTCTCCCTCAAAATAAAGGGGTAACTTATGGTAAACAATCAACCCTTACCTGTATGAATCAAATTTTAGGAAAAATAGGAGAAGACCTCGCCGTGGAATACTTGTTAAATAAAGGATACAAGTTAATTGATAGAAATTATCGTTTTGGTAGAAATGAGGTAGATATCATTGTTGCTGACGAAAATCAAATCATATTTGTTGAGGTAAAAACCAGAAATAACAATAATATTGGAGAGCCTTATCAGGCTGTGACAAGAAAAAAGCAAAGACAAATTATTAAAGTAGCACACAATTTTATTGTGGAAAATGAAGTTGAATTGGAGGCGCGGTTAGATGTTATTTCTATCGTTTTAAATCAAAAAGAAAAGAAGATAGAACATATAGAAGCAGCTTTTCATACAATTTAGCGTATATAATAAAGAAAGACATGCGTTTAAAAGAAACCTTTATAGCCATCATTAATAATTAATATCTTTGAAGAACTATAAAATGTAACCATGATAAAAAAGAGTTTCTTTTTATTCTTACTTAGCTGTGCAGGGATGTCCTTTGCACAAACACCTACACCAGGAAATGTCGGTACGGCAAATTTAACGGCTTGGTTTAAGCCCGATGCTTTGGCTAATGGAGATGTAACAACTTGGTCTACAAGTTTTCCAACAGGTGCAGCACAAGTTACCGTAACAGATGCGCAAGCGCCATACCCACAAGCCACGAATACCCCGGTGGGAAACGTATCGAATTATAATAAAACACTCCACTTTACGAACACCAACGCCATAACAGCTGCAACAGTTCAAGCGCTTGAAAACAATACAGCTGGTCTTTCTTTAATTGAAAATGGTAGTTCGGGAGATGAAGGAAGTTTTTTTTCAGCTCACTATATTCCTACCAATACACAGAACGACCATATGGTGCTCTACAATTCTGGAACAGATGGTATTCAGTTAAGAAACTTGGGAAATACAGGAAGACTTGCAATAGGATATACGCTGGGTACTTCAGTAAATGCATGTAGAGACTGGACCGAAGATTTTGAACCGGAGATTATTTCATACAAAGGAAATAGATCAACATTTAACTCCATGGATGCTTATCAAAGTTCATGGGAATACACAGGTGGTGTTGCTTCTCAATCTGGAGGAGGAGCAGGTCTTTATTTTGGAGTAAGAGCAAATGGTGGAGGTGCTTACACAAATAATTCTGGATTGAATGGATTTTTACATGAAGTAATCTTCTTTAACAGAGATTTAACCTTGTTGGAAATGAACAAGGTCCATACTTACTTAGCCATTAAATATGGTGTTACCCTATTGAATACTGGAGGTGGAACACAAGGTGATTATATTGCTACGGATGGAACAGTCATTTGGGATGCAAGTGATAACCCAGCTTACCACAACGATGTTATAGGTATTTCAAGAGATGATGATGAGGCATTATTGCAAAAACAGTCGCATGCTTTTGATGATAGTTACAGAATTTATTTAGCCAACTTGGCTGCTTCGAATGATGCGAATGGTGGGGCCTTTGCCGTGAATTTATCGCATGTAACCATGGGACAAAACCAAGGTAGTTATTGTGCGAGTCCTGCTTCAACTTTAGAAGCTCCTGCAGGAATTGGGGCGCGTTTCGAAAACGAATTTAAAGTAACCAAAACGAATTTTGCACAGGTCTTTAATTGGGATGTTAAAATGGACTCATGTTACGATATGAGTGGTATTGATATGACCAAATTAAGATTGTTAGTAGATACAGATGGTGATTTTTCAAATGCAACGATTTATCAAGACGGACAAGATGGTTTAGCTTTTTCTTATGCCAATGGATACTTTACCATTGAAGGTATTGGAGATTTAGTAGTTCCGAATAACTCTACGCGATACTTAACACTTGCTTACAATGAACCTGAAGTTGTATTAACGCCAGATACAAACACAATTTGTGAAGGTGATACCGTAACCTTTACCATTTCTATTACAGGTACAAACGTTCCCGTTGATTTTGAATATACTGATGGAACGGATACTACCTTAATTCAAGGGGCTGTAGATGGGGATATTTTTGAGGTATACCCTATTGTTACAACTACCTACGAACCGATTGGGTATGTAAATATTTTGAAATGTTGTACAGCTCCTGGTCAAACAACAAATTCAACGATTGTTGTAAATCAACGACCTATTGTTCAAGCAACAGCATCAGACTCTGTGTTGTGTGATGGAGATACAACCATACTTTCTGGTGTGGGAGCTTCTATTTATACATGGGATAATGGTGTGGTTGATGGCGCTGAGTTATATCCAACGGCGACCAATACTTATACGGTTATAGGAGAAGACCAAAATGGATGTTTAGATACTTCAAGTGTAATCGTAGTTGTTAACCCTAACCCTGTAGTAGCTGCAAATGCCTCTGCAACAGTTTTATGTTTGGGAGATAGCACTTTACTTTTTGGATCTGGAGCGGTGAATTATTTCTGGGACAACAACGTTGTAGATAGTACTTATAACACGCCACAGGTAACTACACTTTATCACGTTTTGGGGGTAAACCAATTCGGTTGTGTAGATACAGCGAGTATAGAAATTACCGTGAACAACTTACCTAATGTGGTTGCCAACACTACAGCAGATGCAGTTTGTGAAGGTGACCCAGTAACCCTTTTTGGTGCTGGAGCAACGATTTATAATTGGGATTTGGGTGTAACAGATAATCAATCATTTGTTCCTCAAGTTTCCAACATGTATCATTTAACGGGTACAGATGACGATGGATGTGTAAACTACGACAGCGTTTTTGTTGAAGTATATCCAGCGAGAACGGTGAGTGTAGGACCTGATACGGTGATTTGTCCGCAGGATCCAATTATGATTACTACTGACTCTGTATTTACTTCTTACCAATGGTCAAATGGATCAACGAGTCAAACAATCACATCTACTTATCAAGGAACCTATAGCGTAGAAGTAACCGATGAATACGGGTGTACATATACAGATGCCATGGTCGTTACCTTCTCTACAGAATGTTATCCGGCGATTTATGTACCCAATACATTTACTCCAGACGGTAATGAACACAACAATACCTTAATTGTACGTGGAGACTACATTGAAAATTTTGAAATGTGGATTTATGATAGATGGGGTAACTTGTTGTACAATTCTAGAGATATCAATGCAACATGGGACGGGGCTAATTCTTTAGGTCAACCTATGAAGTCGGGTACTTACGTGTACAAAATCATGTACTCTATCGAAGACGAAGAAGATAAAAATTATACACTTACAGGACACATTAACCTGTTGAGATAATTAGGCTGTTCCCCAATAATCTTGGGGACGGGCCTTCCCTTCAAATCCTCAATACGAAAAGTTTTCATACAACCCCTTTTGAGGGCTTCTTATGTCGCCCTAAAAATGCGGTATTCAATACTTTTTGTATTTCCGGGTTTTTCGTTCTGTCCCTAACAGAAATTAAGACCCATTATTAACTCAAAACAGCCTCTATCACCTCTATGGTCTTCAATTGTGTAAAGTTGTCTAAATGATAGCTAAAATAGCTGATAAGGTTCTGTAAGAGTTGTTTTCTTTCCCGTTTAGGAATCTCTAAAGCCAATTGACTTAGTTTGTCGCTATTGCGAAGCATTAAATTCAAATAAACAATACTCTCGTCGTAAATGTATTTATGTCCAAGTGGTTTAAAGGCACAAATCTTACCTTCTTCAACATCAAAATAAGCGGCTTGTTCGTGTTCACTTTCTGGATAAAAACCGAGAAGTTTAGAAAATTCTAGTAAATAGTAAAGGGGATAATTGGTATACTCATCACTGCTGTTGAGCCACAACATTTCATCTTTTATAAAATGAAAAAAGCTAGGGTCTTTTACTTCTTGAATGATGCTTTTAGTGGCCACTTCGGCCATAAAAAACAACAAGCTAGATTTCACCGGGTGCATACACAATTCCTGAAAATTATACTCTGCTTGTATACCCGAAATTTTACCCAAACTACTATCATTTCGTTTGTAGCAAGTAATTTCACTGATGCTTAAAGGAAAGAGAATGTTGGCATTTTTCTTCTTAGCTCCTTGGAAAATAAAGTCTTGAATTCCTTCTTCTAAGGTGAAGAATTTTAAGATTAAACTACTTTCGGAGTAATCCGTTTTCTTTAAAAGAATACCCGTTAAATTTTTCTTCATCTTAATTGATAAAAACGACCTTACCTACCTTTCTGCCTTTTCCTTCTTTAGGGGTGGTCCAGATGAGGTAAACTCCCGTTGATGCTCGCTCTCCGTTCAAGGTCTTACCATTCCATGTGGCTGTTCCTCCATTACTCGTCGTAGAGTAAACTAAGTTTCCAGCAACATCTGTAATCCTTACTGCTGAGTTATAGGCTATTCCTTGAATTGTTATAGGACCCTCAAACTCTGGTCTTACAGGGTTGGGGAATACGACTACGTTTTCATACTGACTATCACCAAAAGTTGCATCACTTCTGTAAGAAACGAGCCCATTATCTGTAGCTATAAAAACCTCTCCGGTATTCTGATCAACAGTAATATCTAAAATAGCATTAGAAACGAGCGGACTATTAGATGTATTAAATTCTCGAATCACTTCCAATCCATTTTCAGAGAATAAAAACACCCCTGAATTTTCAGTCCCTATCCATTTACGATTTGCTCCGTCTATAGCAATATCTGTGATGTAAACATTCTTTAATATCTCTTCAGCATTTTCTTCGAATTGCTTTACTAAATTCTGGAAATTATAGTCTCCAAGGTCTGCATCAAAAATGCCAGCAGTACTGTATAATATGCGCAAACCATCTGGTGATCCAACCCATAGCTCATTGTCAAAATCAACCACCATGGCAGATATCTGATCAGAGGTTAAATTACCATTCGTCTGGCTTGTTCCCAATATTTTGTATTCATCGTCCGAAGTATCCATCAAATCTATTCCTTCGTCAAAGGCTACTACTCCGGTACCTGTAACCGCAAACCATTTTACACCATTGTAATCGATTACCAAGTCGCGTGTATATTTATTCGCCACTGAAGAAGGTAGTTGAAATTCATACCACTGACCATCTGCCGTATATGCCTTCAAAGGTTTTGAACTTAAGCTATTGAGTATCCAGAGTGTCCCGTCATTATCAAAGGCCATGTCAGAAATATAGCTCCAATTATTACCGAGAGATGACCATTCTAGATAACTACTGTTAGGGGTAAACGTGTCTGTAATTGTTGTACCATTTTCTGTAATAAGCAAGGGAATTTTAGAATAAGTACCAAATGCAATTCGGTCTGAATTATAAGGGTCAACCGCTACAGATATGATATCCCAATATCCCTGAACATCCATTAAGTCTTGATTTCCTGGATTAAAGTTTTGCCATTGTTCATCCTGAAAAGTATAAGCACCGTGTCTTTTAAACGAAGGACCTATTCCGTCCAATTGTCCACCCGCAACTGCTAACTTTCCGTCTCCCCAATCTAAGGCAACCGCCAGTTTGTTAAAAGGTCCATCAAAACCTAAGATTTCACTATTGAAAGAATTTGTAGCACGAACAAAACCGGTGTTGTTATCTGCAATGTAATATTGTCCATCGATAAAAAGCACACCTCTAGAAGAAGGATAAACTTGATTAACGTATTGGTATAAGTTTTCAATTTGCGTGAGGTTTTCATCGTAAACAAAGGTTCCACCCTCCATGCAAACAGCCATTCTATTTCCAGAAACACTGATTTGATTAATCTCTCGTTGGTCTAAAAAACTATTACCAGAGGACAAAATTAGAAGAGAGTCTTCTTCATAATTTTGGTGGTCAAAAACTACGTATTGTTCATCTGCAAAAACTACGATTTGCTCATATTTTCCATTGGCACTGTAGTCTGCCAATCGCGTATCTACCGACCATTGTGCAGGGTCGGCAAGAAAAGGGTTACTCAGTGCTCCTGTATAAAGTTTATCTTCTGTTAAAGCGAAAAGCGTATCGTTATAAAAATCAACATCTACAATAGCTTGATTACCTCCGGTAGGGTAGTAAGTGTCTATAACCTCCAAGTTTTCTGGATCGAATACTACTATTCCAAACCCTGTAGCCATGTATACAATATCGTCGAACACTTCAATGGAGTAGATAGATTTGTCTCCAGTAATATTGGCATTTAAAATGTAGGGAAGGTTAATGGTTCGTTCTCCTTGCAATACATCTATATTTCCTGTTTCGTAACCAATAAAAAGTTGTTGGGTTTTCTTGTGGAAACCTATAGCGCTCAACTCAATTTCTGAGAGGTAATCAATCTTATCTCTTCGGGTAACTTCATTTGCCGTTAAGTCATAACTCAATAAAGCATTGTCGTACATTACATGAACATTTTGTTCATCTCCAGCTATTGCCACGGCATTGTTAGAAGGTATATGTAAACGCCACTCTCCCATACCAACTTGTGCAGAAGACAACGTGATACTGAAGAGAGAAAATAATGCAATTAACTTTTTCATTAAGTTGGTTTTGTATAATGTATTACTCAAACGTGGGGATTGTAAAAATATTTGAAATCTTCATCTATCCGAA
>NZ_JBVCPV010000106.1:0-10489 GCF_057456495.1 Lishizhenia sp.
GTTTAAAACTCCCCCATAGGCAAATGCTTAAAAGAAAATCCTTTTTCATTGTAGACCGTTTTGAAAAGGTGAGGATAGTAGTTGTACATCTCTTGGTTCATCAATAATAAAGGTACATCGGCAAACGTTCCATGGAACTTAGTGTACTCCATAAATTGTTCCTCTCCAATAAAAGCTTGCAGTAAAGCATCCTTTTCACCGTCAAAATCCAAAGGTTCAACTTTGGCTATTCTACATACTCTTGTATCAAAGGTGGGACTACATTTTACCCATTTCCCTTCTATGTAAAGTTCAACAAATCCGTGGAAAGCAATCTCCTCATGTCTTAAATAATGCATGAGTTTTTCAACCCCAATGTGATTGATCACATTTGCGTAACCAAGTTTAGTAGGTATTCCAAGTGCACGGGCACCCGCAGCCATAACAATACATTTTTCAACACACCAAGCTCTTTTTTTTGTTAAAATTTGACTTGCCTTTAGCGCCTCAGGGGTAAGGTCTAGGTGGTAGGGGTCGTACAAAAAAGCATCTCTAACCTTATAATACAACTGTACCGCTTTTTCTTTATCGCTTGATAATGAACGTAGGGGAGCTATAAAATTTTGAAGCGCTTCATTTTCAAAATCTAAAAAAGGAGTGGATGCTAAATATTCCTGCATAAATTAAACTTGGTTGCTACAAATATAGAAGACTTCTGCTTTTGATTCTGCTTCTAAAAAGTAAGATACATATCCTAGATTACCTTTTCTTTTTTAATACATTTAGCTTTCACTTCAATTGAGAACACCTTTTAATTTTGAGCATATAGATGGCCCTAAAAATAGACACACAAAAACTCAATACCGTATCGCCTAAGGATACGCTTACTTTCTTAAGTAAAATACGCCTCGGCATTTTCGGAAAGCAAAAACCAGATCTATTTACACGTATCATTTTTTTTATTAATGTATTGGGGTTTTTCGTGTTTTTTTGTTGGGCTGCTATTAGTTATGTAGCCATTGCCTTAAATGATTTGATTCAAAAAAGTAAACAAATCAGTGTAGAAGATATTGTAATTAAAAGGGGAGAAGAGTTAGGATTTGATAAAGGGGAAATCTTTTTAGAAAATTTCAAACAATTTCAGTTTTTAGATATTTTTATCTGGGTTGGATTATTCTGTGGTTTAGTATTCCTGTATCGTAAGAAAGCTATCTATGCTTTATTCTATTTTGGAGCATTAATACTTCATTTTTTATTGATGTTCTATTTGTTAGGAATGGATTACATTCTTAATGATATTTCCATGTTCGATAAAGTAGCTTACGCAGTAATGTTATTCCCCACTTTACTTTATTTCTTCTTATTGAAAAAAGAAAAAACAGACGAAATTAAATATGATGAATAGCTTGAAACAATTCCCCTTGTTTGGTTTGGGGACGTATAAATTATTGGGTGATGAATGTACCAAAGCCGTTGAGTTTGCTTTGGAAAATGAAATTACATTAATTGACACAGCGTCTTTTTATGGGAATGAAGAGGAGATAGGAAATGCGCTTAAAAACTCTACTGTGGATAGGGATAACTATAACGTAGTTACCAAAATATGGACAGATGAAATGCGCGAAGGGAATGTAGAAAAAGCTTTGATGCGCAGTTTAAAAAAGCTCCAGACAGAATTCTTAGATGCATACTTAATTCATTGGCCTGTGGTTAACAAATGGGAAAAGTCCTTTGAACAGATGTTGCGTTTTCAGGAGGAGGGTGTCATCAGAAAAGTAGGGGTGTGCAATTTTAATATTGAACATCTAGAAAAAGTAAAACAAGAGTTTGATGTTTATCCTTTCTTAAACCAAGTAGAAATGCATATGCAGTTTCAGCAAGACGAAATGCAAGTATATTGCAAAGAGCATGGAATACTGGCCCAAGCTTGGCGTCCGTTAATGAATGGAACAATTGGTGAGGTTGAGGTGTTAAAAGAAATAGGAAGAAAATATGAAAAAAGTCCTTACCAAGTAATTTTGAGATTTTTTACTCAAAAAGGAGTAGGGGTGATACCAAAATCGAGCAAACAGGAAAGAATTTTAGAAAATTCGTCAATATTTGATTTTAATCTAACTGATGATGAGGTGATTGCAGTCTCCGCTCTAAATAAGGATTTACGCACAGGACCAGATCCTTTGACCTTCGATTTTTAACATTTGTTAATAGAACAATTTACCCGTGAAGTTGTTACCTTGGTAAATAAATTGTATTTTTGTAAGGAAATTTAGATTTAGTCGTCTAAGTAACGATAAGAATTAAAAGAAGTAGCGATGACAACAGAATTAACAAAATTATGGCATATAGATTCAATCAACTTGTTTGAGGGAATTTCGTTTGAGGATAAAAAGAAAATTGAGCAGCTTACTTCGACTAGGAAATTGAATAAAGGAGAATATGTTTTCTTCCCAGATGATTCATCAGGAGATATTTATTTTTTAGCCAGTGGTAGGATTAAGCTTGGAAAGCACTCTTCAAATGGTAAAGAAAATATCAAAGCAATTATCTATGAAGGAGAAATGTTTGGAGAATTGAGTTTACTAGAGAAAAATCCTTCTTCTAAAAGAGAAGACTTTGCCATGGCAATGGACGAAGATTCTATCGTTTGTACTATCTCTCAAGACAACATGCAAATGTTATTGAAAGAGCACCCTGTTTTAAATGAAAAAGTAATGAAACAAGTTACCAAACGTTTGAAACGTACAGAGAAAAGAATGGAATCTTTAATGTTCAAAGATGCCAGAACCAGATTAGTCGATTTCATTAAAGAGTTAGCAGCAGATTTAGGAAAACCTGTTGGACACGAAATCTTGGTAAAACATAAATTAACGCATCAGGAGATTGCGAGCATTACAGCAATATCAAGACAGAAGGTAACTACCTTATTAAATGAATTGAAAAACGAGGATAAAATTCACTTAGAAAGAAAATCACTTCTAATTAGAGATCTTTCTGATTTGAAATAAGAAATATATTCTCAACAACTTATTACCTTTGCATCCATGATGCAAAGGTTTTTTTTTGAAATTTCCTACAACGGTACACCTTATTATGGATGGCAAGTTCAGCCCAAACAAATCAGTGTACAGGAAACTCTTGAGCAAGCGCTCTCAAAATTAAATAGCAAAAGGCATGTGAAAGTTGTGGGCTGTGGAAGAACAGACACCGGGGTACATGCGCATCATTATATTTTTCATGCCGATTTACCCCAGCATTTTAAAGACATGGAACAGCTTAAATATAAGCTCAATAAAATGCTACCACCTTCTATCGCCATACATACTATTTTTCCTGTAAAGGAAGAAGCGCATGCGCGTTTTGGAGCAACCAACAGAACCTATAGATACTTTATTCGTCAAGAAAAAAATCCTTTTGAAGTTCATACCTCAACCTACTTCCCCAAAGAATTAGATATAGAAGCCATGAACAAAGCTGCCGTGCATTTGTTAGGCAGAAAAGATTTTACTTCTTTGTCTAAATTACACACCGATGTAAAAACAAACATTTGCGACGTTCGTAAAGCCCATTGGTTTAGAGAAGAAAATGGAATGTTGGTATTCGAAATTAGTGCAGATAGATTCTTACGAAATATGGTAAGGGCAACTGTTGGGACTCTTCTGGATGTCGGTTTGGGGAAGATTACTCCTGAAGATATTCCCTTGATTTTGAATGCGAAAGATAGGGGGGAGGCGAAAATATCAGCTCCTGCAGATGGACTATATTTGTGGAAGATAGAATATGATTGGGAGCAAATAAAATTGTAAATCAATCGATTTATAATTGATTGTATCCTTTCATCACTTCCTGTTATTCCATTCAGGGAAATAAGAAGTAGCTTTATAAAAAAAACAAGAGATGATAAAAAGCAAGGCTTTATTTTTACTTGTATGCATCGGTTGGTTATCAAGTTTTTCTATAGCTCAAAATGTTACAGTTTCTGGTAGTATTACTGATGCCACCAATGGGGAAGATATTTTTGGTGCAAGCGTAATTGTAAAAGAGCTTGAAAATACTGGAGCAACAACAAATGTTTACGGATTTTATTCGTTGAGTTTACCAAAGGGGAGCTATACTCTTATTTATAGAGCCCAAGGGTATGACCCTATTGCCAAAGCTGTTGACCTTGATTCTAACCTTACCTTAAATATTCAATTGAATGTTCCTTCAGATGTTCAAGATTTAGAGGAGGTTGAGATTCAAGCCAAAAGAGATAATGATAATGTTACGGGGGCGCAAATGAATGTTACCACCTTAGATCCGAAAGATATAGAAACATTACCGGTTCTTTTTGGAGAAAAAGATGTTATGAAAACCCTTCAATTAACTCCTGGTGTAAAAGGTGCTGGAGAAGGAAATGCAGGGTTTTATGTAAGAGGTGGAGGTACAGATCAAAACCTGATTTTACTCGATGAGTCTACCGTATATAATGCCTCTCACTTACTAGGTTTTTTCTCTGTGTTTAACTCAGATGCCATTAAAGATGTCTCATTGTACAAAGCCGGAATACCCGCAAAATATGGAGGTAGAGCCTCTTCTGTGATGGATGTGGTAATGCGAGATGGTAATAACAAAAAGTTTCAAGCTAGTGGTGGACTGGGGTTAATTTCATCTCGACTAACCCTAGAAGCTCCCATCGTAAAAGAGAAAGGTTCATTCATTGTTTCGGGAAGAAGAAGTTATTTGGATTTATTTCTAAAACTATCCAATGACCCTCAAATCAATTCAACTTCTTTATTCTTCTATGATTTAAATGCCAAAGCAAATTATAAAATCAACGATAAAAATAGAGTATTCATTTCCGGTTATTTTGGAAAGGATGTGTTTGCTTTCTCTGATGAATTTGGTTTTGATTGGGGAAATACAACAGGAACAGTAAGGTGGAATCACATCGTTAATGATAAGTTATTCTCGAATACCTCTTTAGTTTTTTCAAATTTCAATTATCAGTTTACTATTGGTCAAGGAGATGAGAGTTTTGGTGTAGTTTCATCTATCCAGGATTACAATTTGAAACAAGACTTTTCTTATTTTATCAATAAAAACAATACAATGATGTTTGGTTTAAACGCTATGCATCACACTTTCAGTCCGGGTCGTTTAGAAGCTTCTACGGATGATTTTGGGTTCAATGAAATTGAGCTTGACCCACGAAAAGCTTTAGAGTTTGGGTTGTATGTACAAAATGAACAGAAAATAGGGAATCGCTGGTCTTTAATGTATGGTTTACGTTATTCGGGCTTTAACCTAATTGGTTCAGGAACTGCTTATGAATTTGATGAAATAGGAGACTTGGTGCAGCAAACTGAATATAATAATGGTGAATCGATGGCTTACCACCAAGGTTTAGAACCACGTTTTTCTGCAAGTTTTATTCTAACGGAAGTAAATTCTATCAAACTAGGGTTTAATAGAAACTATCAATACATCCATCAGTTGAGTAATGCAACTACAAGTGCGCCGACAGATGTGTATGTACCCTCTTCAAACAATGTGAAACCTCAAATTGCAGACCAGATTGCTGTAGGTTATTACCACAACTTTAGAAAAAACATGTTCCAAACTTCTGTTGAGACGTATTACAAAGCCATGCAAAATCAAATTGATTACAGACCAGGGGCAAGTTTAATTTTTAATGAATTGGTAGAAGGTGAATTAGTTTACGGAGATGGTCAGGCCTATGGAGTTGAATTTCAATTGAAAAAAGTAAAAGGGAAATTCACTGGATGGTTGAGTTATACTCTTTCTCGTTCTTTGAGACAGTTTGACGACATTAATAATGGAGAGAAATTCTCTGCTCGTCAAGACAGAATTCACGACATTTCTGTAGTGATGATGTATAAGGTGAATGATAAATTGGCGTTAAGTGGAAGCTTTGTATACTATACAGGAGATGCGGTTACATTTCCGTATGCCAAATACGAAATTGAAGGATATACAGTGGGGTATTATGAAGAAAGAAATTCCTACCGTATGCCGAATTATCACCGTTTAGATTTAGGGCTAACTTGGTACTTTAAGGAAAGACCAAAGTTTGATCACAACCTTAATTTCTCGGTGTACAATGTATATAACAGAGAGAACGCTTATGCCATTACTTTTAGAGAGAATGAAGATACAGGTGCTACAGAAGCAGTTCAAACAACTTTGTTTAAAATAGTTCCAGCAATTACTTACAATTTTAAATTTAAATAGATGAAAAGATTAATAGCCTTAGGAAGTTTAGTGTTGGTCTTTGCTTCTTGTCAGAAAGTTATAGATGTAAATTTAAATGAGGCAGCCCCACAGGTTGTTATTGAGAGTAATTACTATGCGTCTGGTGACAGTGTAGTGGCTAAATTGAGTTATACTTCTAATTACTTTTCAAACGAAGATTCTGAGAAAATTGCCAATGCAAGTGTTACAATTACAGACCCACAAGGAGTGCCTACAGTTTTGAATAATGCAGGAAATGGAAGGTATGATTTATTCAATTATACTCCGCAATACAATGGAGACTACAATTTAGAGGTTCAACTCGATGGAGTTACTTATTCGGCAAATTCATTTTTAAATGATGTTACACCTTTAGACTCTTTACCCTATCAGTTTATTCCTCAAAGTATTTTTGGAGATTCAGGTTATGTATTGAGCATGTCTTTAACAGATCCAATTGATGAAGCAAATTATTGGAGAGCCATTAGAGTTTCTAGTGATACTGTAAATGATAATGAGGATGAAATCTTTTTGTTTGATGATGAATTTGTAAATGGAAATGTCTTCCAAATACCATTCTTTGCCGACCGATATGCGGTAGGAGATACTATCTTTGTAGAGTTGCGTAGTTTGGATAGAGTTACCTACGATTATTACACAGAATTAATTAGTGTTTTAGGTGGTAATTCAGCAGCTCCAACTAATCCGACAACAAATTGGAACAACAATGCTCTGGGTTATTTTGCCGCATGGGGAAGAGATACTTTGAGCGTAGTAATTGAAGAATAGAAATGGATCAGTTTAAGGATTTTCCTGAAAATAGTAGAGTTTGGTTGTATCAAACCAATAGAGCATTAAGTGCTACAGAGGTAAATTATGTTGATGAAAAATTGAAAGCATTTACCAAAGAGTGGGCTGCACATGGAAAACAGTTGTGGGCCACTGCAGCCATAGTTAATCCTTATTTCGTAGCAGTTGTTGTGGATGAAAGTATCACGCCTCCTAGTGGATGTTCTATCGATGCATCTGTGAAATTTTTAAAAGAATTAGGTGCTGAGTTGGAAGTGGATTTTTTCACACGTATGCAAATCACCGTGGAG
Source organism: Lishizhenia sp. (assembly GCF_057456495.1). Lineage (NCBI taxonomy): Bacteria > Pseudomonadati > Bacteroidota > Flavobacteriia > Flavobacteriales > Crocinitomicaceae > Lishizhenia > Lishizhenia sp. The sequence goes on from NZ_JBVCPV010000106.1 coordinate 7,311, forward strand.
GAAGAAGGTAAAATACGCCAAATTCCTTTCCAGGAATTATCAACACAAAACAATGCCAAGGAGTTATTAATATATGACGCTTTGGTTGATAACCTTAAACAATTACGCGGGCAATGGCCACTTCCTGTAAAAGAAAGTAGTCTAAAACAACTGGTGGAAAACTAGTAGTATTTTAATTTAGATTTATTCTTAATAAATTAGTGAAGTGTTTATATTTGCAGCATGAATGTTTTAATCGCAGATAACAATGATTTGATTCGTGTAGGCTTACAAACTGTCCTGGCTTCAACCGTTGGAATCCAAGTTGTGGCAGAGGCTTCGTCGAATGAGGAATTGTTAGAGCGTGTAAAGGCATTTGACATTGATGTAATTCTTATTGATTACACATCTCCAAAATTTTCTATAGATATTATCCCTCAGCTTTTGGGAGAAAAAAAGAACTTGAGATTTGTTGCAATAACACCCGATCAAAGTGCGCAAACGGTTGTACATGCTTTGCGTTCGGGAGTAATGTCGCACATCAAAAAAGATTGTGATATCACAGAAATTATCAACTCTGTACAAGAAACAGGAATAGGGAATCAATTCTTTTGTGGACAGATTCTTGAAACGATTCAAAAGGCAAATATCGATGTTGAGGATATTAACCTAGAAAACTTTTCATGTGAGCCTGTTATTTTATCAGAAAGGGAATTAGAAATTATCGTGAAAATAGCAGAAGGTTTCACCAATGCTCAGATTGCAGAAATGCTTCATTTAAGTACGCATACAATCAATACACATCGCAAGAATATTATGGCCAAATTGGGGGTGAAAAATACGGCGGGTATCGTTATGTACGCTGTGAAATCTGATTTGGTGAGTCCGAATAAATTCTTGTTTGCCTCGGATAGTTAATCACCACAAATCACTTAAATCAAGGTCCTTAATATATTCACTGAGTATTTGTTTATTGCTTTGAACTTCTATCCATTGGACATGGTTTAAACTGATGATTTGCCAAAGTTCAACGTAATATCCATTGTATATAAAAAGATATACTCTATGACTAGGTGTTGACCTTACGCCAACATAATCGCCGGCATTTTTCAGGAGTTCCAATCGCTCCTCAAGTCTTAATTTTCTGAATTCTCTTTCGCTGTACATACACCTAACAACAATTTATAAATAAATTTTTGAACCCTTTTGATGCAGAGTTGTACTTTTAGGTGTGATGAGGAAGATAATTTACATATTGTCCATTTTTAACGTCTACTTTTTCAGCTTTTCACAGCAGAATGAGTTGGAGTATAAAAATAAGAATACGATATCTAATCAGGTAGAGAAAAAGGAAGTTGAACCGGTTCAAGATGAAACGACTGAATTTTTCGATAACAATCGTTTAAACCAAGCGTTTGAAAGTGCTAAAAGTGAATTTAGCCTCCAATATAAATTGTTGCAAACGCAAACTTCAAAAAAGAGTTTTGATCAAAAAGAACGCGAAGTTTTAGATAAACAGTTAGCGGTGATGGCGCTGACGGGTAAGTCTACATTTGAGTATAACTTTTACAGTTATTTGGCGGGTAATTACGATACTGACAAATTCGATTATTTGGAAAAAGCAGCTTTTTTATCTCCAGGTAATTCAGAGGTGTGGGAAGAGATGCTCGGGTATTATTACATCATGAATAATGAGCTGAAAGCTCAAACCTACTTAAAGTTGTTGAAACAGAAGGAAGTTTATGACAGGAGTTTAATTGACTATGCCAAAGATGTTTTAAAGTCTGTAGAAAATGGTGTGTTACTTACGCATGGAGAAAGAGATACTTATCCATTACTAATCGCTAACGAAGAATTAGGGCTAGATGTTGAAATCATAAATATTGATTTTTTAACGAGTGATACATATAGACAAAGTTTGAGAGAGAAAGATTATGTACTACCAGAAGGGCAATTCATCAATACTGTTTACGTGAACATGTTTTTAAACTTAAATAGTGATAAAAAGATACACGTAGCCATGACCTTACCGAAAGATTATCTATCATCACTCAATGAAAAGCTAGCCACTAAGGGGTTGACATACAGGTTTAACGAAGAGGTGAGTTACAAAGTCAATCAAAAAATATGGAATTCTCTTGATAAGGTCATCTTAAAGAAGGAGAGTAGATTGGCGCAAAGCTTGAGTGCTAATTATATTCCTTTATTAAAATTTCTATATGAGGCTGAAAAGAATGAAGAGCTGAAGAAGAATTATAAGGAACAAGTTAAGGTAATACTTAAAGGAATAAATAGAGAAGATCAATTGAATACGTTGCTGGATTCTGAAAAATGAGATTGTTTAAAAGAGATTTTAGTGCATTGAGTGATGAGGAGCTCGTTGTATGGATGTCCAAAGGGAAAAAGGTTGCCTTTGATCATTTATACGAACGATATGCTGCTGCTATGCATTACTTTTTTCAACAAAAACTTAAAAAAGACAAAGAGAAAGCAGAAGATTTTGTACACGATTTATTTGCCAAATTAATCCAGAAACCAGAATCCTTTGATCCGGAAAGAGTCTTTAAAACATGGTTGTATTCAGTGGCCAATAACATGGTGAAAAATGAATACAAAAAGATGCAGGTTCGTTCCAATACTCAAAATGGATTAGAAGACGACTATGGAATTCTCGATGAGAGTAGAGGTAGTCTGGAAATTTTACATTGGCAAAATTTTGAAGAAAAATTAGAGGGTGTTATCGAAGATCTGGATGTGAAACACAGCGAGGTTTTCCAATTGAGGCATTTGCAAGAGATGAGCATTAAGGAAATTGCAGAAGTACTTTTGATAAATGAAGGAACGGTTAAATCTAGATTGTTTCATGCCCACAAAAAGGTAGCAGAGAGGATGAAGGAATTTGATCCTAAAAATAGGAGGTAAAGAATGAAAGAAGAATTAGATCATATCATCAAGCATAAAAATTACCGCGACTTAAGTGGTGATGAGTTGCGTTTGTTAGAGAAAGAAGGAATATCTAAGGATGATTTTATCTCGCTTAAATTGTTCTTTCAGCAAATGGAGATAGATAAATCAGAACGTCTTGAGAAATTGGAATCGGTTAAGGCAAAGTTGGATGATTTGTTTGAAAAGAAACACGGAAAAGGAGGATTAACGCTTTGGAAGAACAATAAAGCTTTCTACGCTCAGCCTATTTTACA
>NZ_JBVCPV010000107.1:0-10323 GCF_057456495.1 Lishizhenia sp.
ATTTGATTCAATAAAGGATGCGAACTCAAACTGTTTTCTATAAAACTCGAAGCAAAGGCGTTTCCATATCCACCCACGATATCTCCCAAGTTGTAAATATCTGCTCGGTTGGCTAACATATCCGGAATCTGGAATTTACCTCCACTCTCCGTGTAAGGGTTACCCGCCATAATAACAGCTACCTTTTTCCCTCTAAAGTCATAGGTTTTGGGCTGACCTTCGAAGACACCTTCTATCTTACGTTGTCCATCCGCTAAAGAGATGAACTTTTGTAAAAATACAGGACTACAGTGCTGAATATCGTCCAAGTAAATCATTACGTTATCTCCCATTTCAAAGGCCAAGTTCAACTTCTTAAGCTCTTGAGCTGCCGCTGTTGAATCCGCTTGTTTAGGATCTAAACTTGTTACTTCGTGTCCGATAGAAGGACCATTGATCTTCATAAAAATCAATCCCAATCTATTGGCGATATACTCCATCAAGGTTGTTTTACCATATCCTGGAGGAGAAACCAATAAAAGCATACCCATCAAGTCCGTACGCTTGTTAGCACCTACCGCTCCAATTTGCTTGGCAAGGTTGTCACCCACAATTGGTAAATACACCTCATTGATCAATTGGTTACGTACAAAGGAGTTCATCACTTTCGGTTCCAATTCATTCAGGCGCAATTCTTTGGCATAAAGATCTACCAATTCCTTCTTGCGGTGTTGTAAGCTTTCAAAATCACGTTGATAAACCGCAATAAAGTTTTCTATTTGCGGAAACAAGTCTGCTAGATTTACCTGGGCCTTCCCTCCTTCTATGGTAGAATGATCTCCCTTCAAACCTTCAATTTCTATGTTCGGAACAGGAATTACATTTTCTTCTCCTATGTTTTTAGACAAGAGCAAGGCACTCAATTCTGCAGCATGTTTGTAGCCCAAGTTTTCCAAAGCATTTTGCAACATTTGATAATAGTGAAAGAGCTTATTTGGAGCTACATTATCCAATATCAAAGACTTTCTCTTCTTTACTAAATGCCCGTAATCTTCATAGGCTTTAGAACTAATCACAAAGTGATCATCGTAGAGTAATTCTTGTGTTAAGTAAGCTGCGACTTCTTTAGTAAGATGAAGATATTTCTTCGGAAGGATTTCTGAAAGTCGTGCAAACAACTCCTCTTCTACCTGTGTAAAGGTATGTGTATCCAAGACTTCATTCACCAAACGATTCACTTGTATAAGCGCTTCCAATTCACCTTTAAAATCAGCATGTATACTCATCCAAGCCACGCGAGCCAAAGCTCTTACTTCTTGGTTCACAAAGATGTTTGGATTTAATTCTCCCTGCTTTATAAAGGCTTGTAAATACAACAAAGCATCTGCATCGTGTACACCTTTGATGTAGTTTTCTTTGTAGCGGGGTGACATAAAAGTTCTCACCTTCTCCAGCAACTCCTCCTCGGTAAGCTTTACCAATTCTTGACTCCCAAAAGTTTTGAACATCAAATAAGCGAGGTATGCACCTCTGTAAACCTCATCATTTTCTGAAATAAGAGAAGATGTCCAAATCTCCTTATGTCCATTCAGTACCTCATCTTCTACTTTCTTAAAGAAGTTAGTTCCCGTGATGTGGTAATACATAGCATCTCCTCTTTGAATGAGGGTTAGACCTAATTTTTGTTTATTGGTTAAGAATTGATGATTACCAAATTGAATTACATCATCTCCATTGGCAAAAAGCTCTTTTTTATCTTTTAACGATCGAAGTGCATTTTCTTTTAATGACTTCAATTGAGCGGCAACATCATCTGCTTTTACCGTGTCTCCGAGTTCAATTAAATCTTCAACCGTATTCCTCACCTTCTCTACCATCAAGTCTGAGGCATAATAGGCTTGAATTTCAGCATCTTCCTTAAAGGTTTTGAGTTTATTCTCTACGGTTTTCAGCAGTCGTTTTGCTCCTTCTTCAAGTTTTGTAGTTCTTCTACCACGTTGTTCTTGCAGATAGATCTTACGGTTTTCAAAAGCTTCATAAATAGACTCTCTTTTCTCTCCCACCTGATCTACAAACTCATCAAAATCTACAAATTTGCTTTCCAACTCTTCTAGCTGAACCATGAGTTTATTCATGTATTCATCCGCTTTTTCTTCTGTAGAACTCAAGTCTAAGAAATTAACTACGGACTGAGAAATCAAGGTCAACTGCGCTGCAAACTCGGCCTTTCCTTCTACCAGAAGCAATTCCTTCTTCTTGTTCTTTAAACTAGCTGAACAGGTATTGAATTTTGCATATACCGCAGAAATTTGATCAATGATTTGTGTAGATTTTGTAACATCCTCTATGCGAAGATTCCCTACTATCTCTATCAACATCTCTAATTTTTTGGCGGTAGAAATGATTTTATCCTCTAAATTCTTAGCATCAAAACTCTTGGTTAATCCTTGAATTTCTCCATTGATTTCTTCTACCTTTTCTTCGTATACCTCCAAGGCTTCCGGTCGAATTAAGAAGGAAATACAATTCTTAGAAAGTTCTTCGGTTTGCTGGGTGATTTCTGCCTCAAGTGCTTCAATCTCCTCTAAATTGGCATAACGCAAATCTTTTAAAGCAACAACTTGACCTTTAATACCGCGTAACTCTGCCAAATTATCTACATAAGAGGTAATCGTTTTCCCTCTAAAATATTTAGAGTTCTTAAGTATCTCTTGTGCTTTTTGAGAAGTTTCAGCAATGCTTTGTGCCGTTTGCTGTTTTATGCTTCTTACCTTTTCAAACTCATCTATCGCCTTAGAAGCCGTCTGACGAATTTGTTCTATGGGTTCACCAATTTTATGTGCTTCAGCATGCATTAACCAGTGTTGCGTATCTAAGATATCCTGAGTTTTCTTCGTGATATCAACATACAAGCCTCCGAAGCTGTCTTCTTTATTGAGAAGTTTAATCAGCTCTTTACACTCTGCCATGGTACGTACAATGGTCTTGTTTCCAAGTTTTGCCAAGTAACTGTCATTACTTGTATTTTGCTGTACGTTAACATCAAGAAAAGGCGTTTGCCAAACTTGAACACTGTGGTGTTTTTGTTGCTCCTCCTCTGCTCTAAAGTAGACCAGTTCTCCATTTTCGAAAAGAGAGAAACCATTACAAATGATAGGCGTTAAAACGCTTTGAGCAATTAAGTTATAAGATAATAAGATGTAAATACCGCTTTGCTGGTTATAGAACACATACATAAAATCTTCCCCGTTAGGCGAGTTAATTTTACGTTCGAAAAGCATCCCATCTAAAGGATTATCAAATAATTTAAACTCACCTGTTTGCAGGTAATACCCTTTCGGAAAAATGATTCCGTGATCATCTGGTAAAAGTACGCAGGCATCTTCTATGGCATCTATGCGCACCACTTCCTGTATCTTCACATTGTAGACTAAGTACCTATACTTCTCTTCCTTGTAGGGTTTGATTTTCATCACAACAAGGTTTCCGATTACGGCGTATTGTAAATCTACATCATCCAACGTTTGATCGGCTTGTTCAACAGGCTCTGCATAGATTCCTTTCCCTGTATCGGTGTTGTCTTCAACTTTAACCGTTAAATCCCCACCAGTTGTTTCAACAAATACCAAATCATCTAAAGAAATATGACCGTGCGTACCTTTGCGTTGCATATCTCTGGTGGCCTTCTTCCACTTAAACTCGTAACGGTTTGGAAATTTGTATTCACTATCAGATCTGTTCCCATAGTAAACTAAACGATCTGGCGTAATCTTCCACTTAAAGGTTTTGATATCGCTAATGTTCTTCCCGGTTTGAAAAACGAAATAGAGAAAACCGTTGATTTCTGCAAATTGCACAAAAGTGGTTTCCTTGTAATATTTGTATAGGTTGGCAAAATCCTCAAAGAATTTCTCATCCTCCAAAAGGGCTAGTGTGTCTCGTTTAAAGTTGTGTTTTTCATCATCGAAATGATAAAACGCGAACACATCTTCAATTTTAACTTCCTCGCGTAAACCTATATGTACGTTGAACCCAAAGAGCATACGGTTACCACCTAGGCTGACCATATCTCTTGCGATGCAATTGTTGTCTGTAGAAATCTTATCGGCAGAAAGTAACTTATTCTCAATAGCTCCAAATACTCCCTTTCTATCGGTATTTAAATGCTCTAGTCGCTGGGCTAGCTCCTCCCCTTGCTTATTTAATCGCGAGCGGATGATTTCATAGGTACCCCCGTCTAGATTTGTTTGTTCTTCATTGTTCATTCAAATGAAAATTTAGGGTTAAAAAAGGGGAACATTAAGCTCCCCTTTCCACATAAACTAGAACTAGTTAGGATTGAGCCCTAGGTGCTCTAGGGTACTTTCTCCTAACCCTAAGTTCTGCACCTTAGACATTAAATCTCTAAGCGCGCTTTTCTTAGTATCGCCATTTGTTTCTACCATCATTTTCGTCAACAAGGCAGTAATGGTCAAATTCTTTGCATCTTCTGTGGTTAATCCAGAAGAGCTAATTAAGTTGCGGATCTTATCCATGATTGTTTCTCCTTCAAAGTCGTGAAAGAAGTTATCCTTAATTCCTTCCAAAACCTCAGAGTTTTCTATCAATCTATCAACGCGTTTTCCTGTAGTGATAGAGTTTGTAATCTTATCAAAGAAGCTTTGGTCTCCACCTACGATGTCAATTTTAGCATTCTTCAATGCCTCACTTAATACAGTGGCTTGTGCTGTAGCAATATCTTTCTGTACTGCTATTTGCGCCATTTCAACCTGCTTATCCTTGTCTAATTTCAATTTGAATTCCTCGTGCTCCTTACCTACAGCATCTAACTCTTTCATTGCTTCGGCTTTCTTCAAGATACCCTCTGCATCTGCAGTATATCTTTCGCGCTCCACCGTAACGGCAGCTAATCCATCTTTTTCTTTGGCTGTAGCTTGCTCTAACATCACTTGCGCTTCTGTCATACCGCGCTCTCTATCTACTTCAACCTTCGCTTTACCTACTTTCAATTCAGCTTCTGCGGTAGCCAATCCTTTCGCTTCAATACCTTTTGCCTCTGCCAATGATTGTACTTCAGTAACGTGTGCTTCAGCGTCCCCTTGTTTCTCACGAGCATCCGCTTTAGCCGTCATCACTTGTGCCTCAGCTAAACCTGTAGATGCAAATTCAGAAGCTTTGGCATCGGCCATAATTTTAATAGCTTCCGCTTTTTGAGCGGCGCTTTGTTGTTCTGCCTCTGCTTCGATTAACATACGTTTCGCATTGAATTCAGCAGCGTGTTTAGAAGCTTCAGCATCTTTGATACGTTGTACCAAGTTTTCTTCAGCAGCTTGTTCTGCCGCGGTAATGGCAACGCGCTTCATTCTGTCCGCCTCAGCTAAGGCTTGCGTATCCTTAATCTTCTCTTCTTCTTCAACAACCGTTTTTTGTATTGCTACTCTATCACGAATAACTTCTTGGATGTTTTTCTTTTCTTCTTCGATAGATTTTTCTTTCTCTATCTGTGCCAAGGTAACAACGCGCTCTCTTTCGTTCGCCTCTAAAGCTCTGTCTTTTTCTACACGTTCATTTTCTATGGCTTCTGTACGCTCTTTGTTTTTAGCTGCAACAATTACCTGACGCAATTTATTTTCTTCTGCAACTTGAATCTCTTCCTCAGCAGCAATACGTGCAAATTCAGATTTCTTATTTTCTTCAGATCGTACTTTATCAATTTCAGCTTGCTCTCTGGCACGAATCGTAGACACTTCTTTACGCTGAGATTCTTCTTTCTCCGCCAATTGTCTTTCCAATTCTAAAATAGCCTCACGCGCCTCAACATCTTGTTGTTTGATTACCTTTTGCTCCTCGCGCATAATCTTGTTGGCCTTGATCTTTTGCGCTGCCGTTAAATCAGTAATCTTTTTGATACCTTCTGCATCCAAGATGTTCTTTTCATCTAAGGCAGTAACAGGAGTTTGTTCCAAGTAGTCAATTGCAGTATCCTCTAAAGTATATCCGTTTAAGTCTTGCTTAATAGCTGCTGCAATTTCTAACCTAAACTCATCACGTTTTTCGTATAACTCAACGAAATCAAACTTCTTACCTACAGTCTTTAAGGCATCTGAGAATTTCGCGTCGAATAATTGAATCAATGTTTCTGGGTGAGAAGCACGCTTACACCCAATAGATTGTGCTACTTCTCTTACCTTTTCTTCGTCACCGTTTACTTTTAAGAAGAAAGTAACTTTAATGTCTGCACGCAAATTATCCTTACATACTAAACCTTCTTTCCCTTGACGGGCGATGACAATACTTTTTACAGAGATATCCATAATCTCCAAGCTGTGTAAAACAGGAATTACAAACATTCCGGTTTTGGAGACTCTAACACCTCCACCTGTTCTTACAAGCACTTGACCTTGTTGTGGTTTCTTATACCACTTAGCGAGCATAACAAGGATGCCCAGGAAGATGACAGCTGCGATGATTGCAACCACCATTCCTTGTTCTAGAATACTGATTAACATACGTTTTTAATTAAAGCTAATTTTAGGCATTAGCATAGGGTTCTACTAAATATGTGTTTTGATCTTTATTGAAAGAAATAACAAGGATGCTATCTCCCTTAATAAGCGAAGATCCACGCTTAGTTTCTATATAAATGGTATGCACGTTTTGATTGTTTTCTACTTTGGCTTGACCATTTTTCCCCTCTGTATCTATAAGCGTTACCTTACCGATTGAACCTGTTAAATCTTTCGACATAGATTCTTTCTCTAATGAAGCAAACATCTTCACAAAAGGAAAAGTTAAAAATTTAGCCAGAATAGCACATCCAATAATACAAGGGATGAGGGTTAACAAACCAAAAACAAAGCTTTCGATACCAAAAATTTCATTGATACTTACCTGAACAAACCACAAGCTTAAGGAGAAGAAACTGAACCAGAGCATTAATGGTACTCTTCCGATGTTTAAGAAACGGAGGATGAACATAAGCCAAGATAGGTCTCCAGAAGCGGCCACACCTGTGTCTGCATCAACTTCTACCTCAACATCTGCGTCCATGTCTATTTCAACATCAACATCCAAAAAGTTAAGGTCGAGTACACCCATGATTACGGTGATCCAATATAGCACGACGAGTACGAGGAAAAAACTTGCAATGAAGTTTGCTCCATTAAACGACATGTTTAATAATTCAAGCATTTTATGGTATTACAGTTAGTTTATTATAGATGGATTTAAGTAGTAGTAAGGGAGGATATTTCACCTCCCCTTAAGTATTACATTCCCATTTTCTTCTTCAAAGCTTCTAAAGATTCAGAGGCTTTACTTTCGTTGGCTCCCTCATCAATTGCTTTATCTAATTCTTCATCGATAGATCTGCTTTCGTCAGCTATATCTGCATAAGACTCAGCCAAGGCTTCTTCTTGTGCTACCTTCTCTTTCATTCTTTCTAACATAGAAACTGTAGAAGAAGAATCGATGTTTGCCAATTGCTTATTGATGTTTTTCGTAGCACTACTCACTTTAGCTCTGGCTTTCAATGTTTTCAACTCATTCTCGTATTTTCCAATACTTGATCTTAAGTTCTTCACATTACCATCCAACTTCGCCACGTGCGCTTCAAACTTCTCTCTATCGGATTTCGATTGATTCGCCAACTTCATTGTTTCTTCCTTACGAATCAACGCTTCACTTGCTAATCTATCCGCTTCAGCAGCATCCATAGATCCAGCTTTCGCTTTTTGAAGAATCAACATAGCTTTCTTTTCGTAATCTTCAGCCTTTTGTACTTGCGTTTCAGCATCGTTCTTAGCTCTTATCGAAAGTGCTTTTACTTCTGCCAATGCTTGCAATGCTTTTTCCAAATCCTTTTTCAAGTCTCTAATTCCCTGCTCAGTCATTTTGATTGGGTCTTCTAAACCATCTATCGCTGAATGTGCTTCCGCTTTACCTATATTAAATAATCTCTTAAAAATGTTCATTTTTTCTTTTTATTAATGTTTTGAAAATTCTATAATTTCATCTGAGTACTCACTCAGTAATAATGAAAGGGCGTTGATCGATCCTTCTAATTCATTTAGATCTAAATTCTCTAATTGAAGGGTATCTCTAAACAAAACTTTCTTTCCGTCTTCTGCTAAAACAAAAGCTCCATGTACAATATCTCTGTTTTTAGTCAACAACTTTTTGTATACCTCGGTATCACCATTCGGTATCTCAAAAATGTATTGTTCCATGATTAATATTGGGTCGGCACACCCGATTACAAGATTCTTAATACCGTCGATTTCACTTTCAATTACGAAAACTTCATCTTCTTTATCTTCTTTTACAATCATGTAATCTAACTCTTGTAAATAGGCTCTCACCTTTTCATAGTCCTTTGCCATTATATAGTGTTTAAGTTTATGTGTTATAAAAATAGAAATTAATCCATGTTATCGTGCATTTCTATAAGAAACACTAAGGCCCAGGACCATTTTCTACCGTAATACTTTGTATATTCATGATAATATTTTTAGATTCACGAAGTAAAGATACTAATATTTTTTACAATTGCTAAAATTATTAGCTAATTTTTCAAGATTATGATTTCAAAGATTGGTAAAAACATCAAAAAAATCCGCACCATTAAGAACCTAAACCAGCAGGCAATGGCTGATTTACTGGGACTTTCACGTCCTTCAATAGGCGCTTATGAAGAAATGCGTGCAGAACCGAAAATTGAGTCTCTAATAAAATTAGCAAATCACTTCAAATTAGATTTAGGTCGCTTAATTAATGAAGATTTAACGGTCAATGAAATTCATGGTTTTAAACAAGCCGAAGAATTGGTACTCGATACCAAGCCTATAAAATCACCCGCAAAGCCTAAAAGCTTTCCTTACCTGATCTTGAAAAAAAACAAATTAAGTCTGCAAAAAATAGAACTCACTTGGCCTGTTGCCAGCAACAAAAAATTATTGGGCGTACAAGAAACATCACAACTGTGCTCTATATATAAGGAGGTGAACGTAAAAACCTTTAAGCCTAAGGAAAAATGTATTCTTCAACGCGGGAAAGAATTCCTTTACGAAGTTCAACTCGAAGAAAGAGAAAATGAACTTTATTATAAAGAGGAGTTAGTTGAAGGGAATAAAGTGATTGCCTATCAAATCATGGAAGGACAGCACAATGTAGAGGATAGATTGAAACGTCTGGAGAATATACTTTCTAAATTAAGTCTATAAAAAAAAGGGAAGCTTTTGACTCCCCTTCTTTATATCTTTTATTGCTTACATCAACTTTGTAGCTAATTCTTCAACTTTATCAGAAATCTCAGCTCTAATTTGCTTAAACTCTGCTTTTGTTGAAGACGCATTAATTTTAGAGATAATTTCATTTCTAAAATCTACAGCTTCGTCAATAATTGCGTTCGTCTTTTCTGTTTTAGACTCATCCCATAATTGTTGACTAAATCCTTCTTCTACTATATCAAAGATTGCGTAATTGAAATCTCTTTTTAAGTCTTTAATACTTGCCATAATTAAAATATTTTGCACAAAAGTAATCATTCTTGTTGTGCCTAAGGTTATGAAATTCTTAAAAACACCCTTAAAAATGTCGTGTTCAAATCTTTCTATTTAAAAATTGATTGGGCTTCCTTCTAAATTATGAGAGTTGATTAATTTTGCGGCACATGAAATTTGCCATTACAGATTTAGAAACAACTGGCGGTAGTCCGAAAAAATCGAAGATTACCGAAATAGCTATCTATAAATGTGATGGTGATAAAATCATTGACGAATACACCACATTGGTAAATCCAGAGATTCCTATCCCAAGATTCATCACACAACTAACTGGAATCAATGATGAAATGGTGGAAAACGCTCCTAAATTTTATGAAATAGCAAAAGACATCATAGAGTTTATGGAAGATTGTGTATTCGTGGCCCATAACGTTGGTTTCGACTACGGTGTTCTTCGCGGAGAATACAAATCACTTGGCTACGATTTTCGTTATCCCCACATGTGTACAGTAAGGGCTTCGCGCATCTTGCTCCCAGGACATGACTCGTACAGTTTGGGTAAACTAACCAATGATTTAGGAATAGAACTGGTGGGTAGACACAGGGCTGCAGGAGATGCTATGGCTACAGTTGAGTTGTTCAAAATACTTTTTGAAAAAGATAGTAATGACCTCAACACATTTATAACCTCAGAAATTAACCCTTCCATCCTTCACCCTAATTTAGATTTGAGTCAACTCGAAGATATACCCAACAAAACGGGTGTATACAGGTTTTACGACGAAACCAATAGGTTGATATACATTGGAAAGAGCAAGCACATCTTAACACGTATCAAGCA
>NZ_JBVCPV010000108.1:0-10317 GCF_057456495.1 Lishizhenia sp.
CCCTAATAAACTTGCGTTTTCTTCACCTATAACCAATAAGTTCAAAGGTTTGGTGAGGAAGAGACTTAAAACAATTCCAAGTAATGCAACCAAGATAAACCACCACAACTGTTCGAAAGCCACATTGTTTAAAGAACCAAAACTCCAAAGGGTAAATGCTTTTAAAGCGTCTGGGTTAGAGTAAGATTGTACCACATTAATCAAAGCTCCAGAAAAGCTCCCTAACATGATACCTATAAGCAGCAATGATATTTTAGAGCGCACATAAATGGAGCTGATTAATATTAATAATCCAAAGGCAAATGCTCCGAGTAGTGCACTTGAGATAATTCCAAAATCAGAGGCGAAAATACCAATCCCCGTCATGGTACTTAGGGCCACAAACAAACTAGAACCTGAGTTGATACCGAGAACATATGGTCCCGCCAATGGGTTTTGAAATAGGGTTTGCATGAGTAATCCGGAAATGGCTAAAGCCGCTCCCGCTAATACGCCTGTAATTGCTTTGGGTATACGAAACACATGGGCCAACAATTGTTCGGTTTGATTGGCGTCGTAATTAAAAATACTATTCCATAAATCGGCCCAAGAGAGCTGTGTACTTCCTACAAAAATATCGATAAAGAAAAGTACAATTCCGAAAAGGAAGAGACCGATACTGAGGGTTATATGTGCTTTTCTTGATTTGATTATTGTATGTTTTTGTAAAAGTTTAAGCTATCTCTGCTCATTATTTCTGGGTGAAAAATAGCAATGTAATCCGCCAATAACAAATGGGGTTGATGCGCTGCATTCTCCCAAAAGCAATTGTTGTTCGCCGTGTAGTTATACAAACCATCGCCTTGAAAGGCTTCGAACAAACTGTATTTTTCAAAGGCTTTTTCAATTTCAGCTTTTGTGTTACCTGAAACATTGAGTAAGTAATCTACATCTCTAAATTGAGTAACTACTTCTTCCATACTTAAGTCTAAACTACCTGTTCCAGGTTGTTGGGCAAAAACATATGCTGCCCCAGCATCTTTGTACAATTGGGCTTGGTAACTCTCTCCAGCAGGAGCGTTAAAAACACCGCCATAATAATAACCCGATAACACACTTGGGTGAAAAAAAACCATAGTTGCAGCCTCCTTCAGAGCAGTGTAGCTGTTTACTTCTTGTTCAAAAAAGTTATTTGCTCTGGTGTATTCATTAAAGAAAATACCCAGAACTTTTATCCATTCTGCTCTGCCAAGTGGAGTGGTTTCTCGCCAGTCGTAATTGTTGAAAACAGGAATGTTGGCTTGTTTGAGTTTTTCTAAAATGGGCGCGTCTTTGGTAAACGAACTTGAAAAAATTACATCGGGATGAAGGCCTAAATATTCTTCAAAATTAGCCTGGGCAATGTCTTGTACACTTTTTAATTCACCTTGTTCTAAACGTGCTTTTAAGTTTTCATCACAAAGGTAAGGTCCGCCAGAAACACCAACAATGGTCTGACTTTTTCCCAGGGCATTTATCATCCCTATATGCGTGCTCGAAAGGGCTATGTTTTTTTGAATGGGAATTTGAATATTGATGGCATCTTTTTTTGATTGGATGCTTGCGTTTTTTGTATATAAATAGAATTCTTGTTCTATTTCTGAGCGGTTATCAGGATTTAAAATTTGAACGATATAGGCATCCTTCGCTTGCAATAGATAAAAACCTTTAGAATAAGAGGTTTCTAGTGTATCTACTTTTAATTCAGTGTTTTTAGTGTTTTTTTGACGTTCGGATGAACAAGCAAAAATACATGCTAAAAGAAATAAAGGAAGAAGGAAAATGAACCTTTTCATCGTCGAATAGTTTATGCAAATATGGAAAAATATTGTGTTAGACTTCCGTAAAGCGAATCAAAACTTTTAAGAGCATAGGCATTCTCCATACTTCTCAGTCGTGCGCAACACTGTTTTCTGTTAGCGGTTGAAGTGGCAGCCCGGAGCACTTTTGGGGTGTGCAAAACAGAAAGGGGAAAGCGACCCTGGAGAAGCTTTTACCGCTCTGCTTTTAAACCGCCAAAAGGGGGAGGACTATAATGGAAAACGCGCCCCCGATTTTAAAAGGGGAAACAGCCCAGTGAAAGACGAACGTTGAAATTTATACACTTATCCTATGCACTCTTTAAATTTTAAACTACATTTGCCACGCATTTTGGTAACTGAAACTCTTCGGAGTGAAGGTTTTAAATTGGAATCCTGTGAAAATCAGGAACTGTATCTGCAGCTGTAAGCTTTAGTAGATGTTTCCATAAACCACTGTTGGGCAAACTCAACGCCAATGGGAAGGGGAAACATTAGGAAGTAAGTCAGAATACTCGCCCAAATGTTTAGTAATGAAGACTTCAGATTAAAGTTGGATTTAATTTCTAGGCGCTATTTCGGTGCTTCGATTTTATCTTCTATGGGCGTGCACACCCTTTAATCCAGAGTCATTTTAGTAATTTATAATTTTTCAAGAATGAAAAAATTCTACTTAATGGCTGCTCTTGTGCTTGGAGCAGGATTTACACAAGCACAAAATCAAGTAACTGTAGACTTTGAAAGTTTAACACTTCCTACAGCAGACACCTTTTATGTTTTTACAGATAGCTATGCTCCGTTTACAGAAAATGGGGTGACTTTTGGTGCTAACCTTGGAAATTGGGGGACAGCACATGGTTTTGTATACTCAAACATGACGGATGTAACAACTCCTGGCTATACAAATCCATATTCTGCTTTTGCAGGTGAAGGAGCAAATGGTTCTGAGCAATACGCTGTTTTTAACAATACCGATACACTTTGGTTCGAGGAAGAGCGCGTTTTGGTAGGTGCTGATTTTGTAAACAACACGTACGCTGGAATTTCTATGCGTGATGGTGATCAGTTTGCTAAGCAATTTGGATCTACCACAAATGCAGATGGAATAGATGATGGTACAAATGGAGAAGACTTTTTCTTTGTGCGTATTTACGGATGGGACGCGAATTTTGATATCGTGGATTCTGTAGATGTTTACTTGGCAGATTTTAGAGGTCCGGATGCACAAGATTACATTTTGGATACATGGACAAACTTTGACTTAAGCGCTTTGTCAGGTTCTATGGCTTTAACCTTCGGTTTCCATTCTTCTGATGTAGGAGCATGGGGAATGAATACACCGGCCTACTTTGCGATTGATAACTTGGAGTACATTGAGTCAAACTTAGGATTCGATGAAGCAGCCACAATTGAATTTAATATGTACCCGAATCCAGCATCAACGGAATTGAAAATAAATGCAGAAGCTGGTGATGTTACCCTTTACAATACGCAAGGAGCTTTGGTTAAAACTGGAATGGTGAACACTACCATTAACCTTGCGGATTTAGAGGCTGGAGTTTACTTCGTGAAAGTTAGTCATGAAGGGGCTGTAGCAACACAACGATTAGTGATTCAATAATATTATGGAATTTCCTTTAGGAATTCATCACAATTTAGGATGAAATTAATTTCAACCATACTGTTAATTTTTTGTTCCTCGGTACTTTTGTCGCAAGGTGATAGTACCGAGGTCAAAACCTTTAATGAGGTTCAAATTATTCGTCCGGTTATACCTGAGCAACCCCAGAGATTTACCACCGAAGATATAGAACGTTTACAACCTTTGGATTTGGGAACGATGTTGCAAAGTATCCCGAGTGTTTCCATTAAAAATTATGGAGATGTGGGTGGATTAAAAACCCTTTCCTATCGTGGAATGGGAGCACAGCACAATGTTTTGATGGTTAATGGTTTTTCGGTTTCGAATGCACAAACTGGAATGGCTGATTATAGTCAAGTACCCGTAGAAAATGTTAGTTATATAGAGCACGACGTTTTTGGAAGGTCCAACATATTACCAACGGTTGGTGCTTCGATGCAGGGTAACGTGGTTTCTATATTAACCAAAGGAAGGCAGCTGAATTATAGTAAACAAAGTGTATTGGCATCTTATGGAATTTCCTCTTTTGGTCAGCACGACATCTTTGCCTTATACAAACGAAAATTAAAAAAAGGAGCTTTTGGAATAGACTTCAATCAACGTTTTTACCAAGGTGATTACACGTACAATTTTAAAACTTTTGGAGGTGATGTAAAAGGGGTGAGAGAGAACAATGCCTACCAATCTTCATTTTTAAATTTCAATTATATCCGTACTTGGGAAAAGAATTACGTCTACAAAGTTTTTGAAGTGTTGGGAGGTTATGCCCATATTGCTAATGAATTACCCGGAGCTGTATTGTTGTATGCGATGTCTAATGACGAAGAGCTCAATTCAGAAAAGGGATATGTAAATCTTTCCTTGCAATCTTATAACAAAAAGGTAAAAGGTTGGAGTATTAGAAGTAGAAGTTATGCCTCATTTCAAACAGATAATAATCAATATTTAGATCCTACATACTTTAATAGCGCAGGTTTTATCGATCATCGTTACCAAAATTTCACACATTACTACGGGCACTATGCAAAAGCCGAAAAAGGTCCGCGTTACACGTTAAATTGGGGAGGTGAGTTTGAAAATAACCTGTTGAATTCTAACCGAGCAGACTTTGCTGCGCCCAACCGTTTGATAGGGAAAGCTTTGACTGCGGGTGAGGTGAAATTTTCAAAGTACATTGTAAAAGGTAGCTTAGGAGCCCGTTTTGTACTCGAACACAATAGAGGGAACAACACTTGGAGAGATCCAATTTTAGCCTTAACACCAGAGCTTTTAGTAGATCGTCCTTTCTTATTTAGAAATGTTGGGGCGTTTGTATGGTTTCAACGCTCTTTCCGTTTGCCTAATTTCAATGAGTTGTATTATTCTCAAATAGGGAACATTGCTTTGGATCCTGAAAAAGTGAATCAATTGAATTTAGGGGTCAAATGGCACAGTAAGTATACGGTTAAAAATGCCTATGCTCAAGAGTTTAATGCCAACGTTTTTGGAAACTTAATAGAGGATAAAATTTTAGCTATCCCCACTAAAAATTTATTTATCTGGTCGATGCAAAATATTGGTCAGGTAGGAAGCTTAGGAGGAGATGTAAGTTATGTTTACCGCAAGAAGTTTAGGAATAACAAATACATGCAATTAAATGTAAATTATACCTACCAACGCGTGGTTGATTTAAGTGAAAGAGGAAGTGCTACTTTCGGACATCAAATTGCTTACATTCCAGAACACAGTGCTAACTTTTCTGGGACCTTTGAATATAGAAATGTAGGAATGACCCACAGTTTAAATTATATAGGAGCCCGATATGCACTCAATCAAAATATTCCGCAAAATAGGGTAGATGGGTTTTTAACTTATGATATTAACTTGAGTTTAGACCTAAGATGGAATACCAAATTACCTGTTCGCTTGAACGCCGGAGTGAAGAACGTAGGTGGAAAAAACTATCAATACGTGAAATCTTTTGTACTACAAGGGAGGTCATACTATATAAAACTGATTTATGAAATTTAGCATCTACGCAATATTGTTTGGTCTATTATTAGGGGCGTGTAAAGAAGATCCTTTACCCGATTCGGATAATACTGAGGGGAAGGATGGTTTACTTCTTTTGAATGAAGGCTTGTTTCAACAAAACAATGCTTCCTTGAGTTTTATCGCAGAAGATGGGAGTGTAAGCAATGATTATTTTTTACAACAGAACGGCAGGTTATTGGGAGATACTGGAAATGATATGATTGTATATGGAGCTAAGGTATATATAGTTGTACATGCAAGTTCTACGATAGAGGTTTTGGATAAGAGTACCTTGAAATCAGAAGCACAAATTAATTTACAATTCCAAGGTGTGAATCAATTGCCTCGTTTTGTTACGGGGTATGGTCCGAATATATACGTCAGTACTTATGATGGATATGTAAACGTGATCGATACAAGTTCTTATATGGTTACAAACCGCGTTGAAGTAGGGAATAACCCAGAAGGCTTGGTTGTTAGCAATGATAAAATATTTGTAGCAAATTCGGGAGGATTGAACAGTCCGAATTACGATTCAACGGTAAGTGTAATAGACTTAGCTACCCTACAAATTAGTGATGAAATTTTTATAGGTGCGAATCCTGGAGAGTTAGCGGTAGACAGTGAAGGAGATGTTTATGTAGTGAAGCGTGGTAATTATGGAACGGATCTTAGTGAATTATTCGTGTTAGATGCTCAAAATAATTATCAGAAATCAAATCTAGGAGTTGCAGCCACCTCCTTGTTTATGGATAAGGAGGATAAACTATGGATTACTCATCTTAATTATGGGAATAATACAAATAATGTAGCCCTGGTGGATGCCCAACAAGAAACTATACTCTCTTCTGCGTACATAGACGCAAGTGATATACAGAGTTTATATGGTGTTTTTGTAGATGAAGATTATCTGTATTGCCTAGACGCTAGAGGTTTTACACTCTCAGGTAAATTGAAAAAATATTTAAAAAGTACAGGTGAATTTTTGGAGGAATTGGATACAGGTTTGAATCCGAATACACTGGTGAAAATTAAAAATTGATGAAAAAAATATTGAGCTTGTTATGCTGCCTTCCATGGTTTGTTTTCGGACAATATGCTCCAGTTGCAGAGGAGGCAGGGACCACAGCTATTCATAAAGATAGTAGTGCTATTATTGCCTGGGCCAACGCAGTTGAAGTACAAAGGGGGTACTTGGATATAGAGGATACTTTATTTACAGTAAATGGTACCAACAAAGTAAGTTTTGGAACGGCTCAAAACGCGGTTGGACCGGCAAGCGGAAACGCTATGGACGTAGTTTCTTTGGGAGACGGAGGAGTAGCTGTTTTGTACTTTAACGGACCCATTTTGAATGGTCCAGGAGCAGATTTTGCAGTATTTGAAAACTCTTTTGCTTCTGATTATTTGGAGCTTGCTTATGTTGAAGTAAGTTCAGACGGGCAAAACTTTGTTCGTTTTCCATCTCATTCCTTAACACAAACTCAACTACAGATAAGTGGTTTTGGTAGTTTAGACGCAACAAAATTGAATAATCTCGCGGGGAAATATAAGGGAGGTTACGGTACGCCATTTGACTTGGAGGAACTTGTAGATAGTGCAGCTTTAGATTTGGATAACATTCAATGGGTGAAAATTATTGATGTTGTTGGTACAGTGGGGGATAGTGCTAGAATGGATACTCACGGGAATATTATTAATGATCCTTATCCAACACCCTACGAAAGTGGTGGTTTTGATTTAGACGGTGTAGCCCAAATGCACGGTTTTGTTAGTATAGAGGATGTGGCAGATATCAATTTTGCAGTTTACCCGAATCCCTCAAAAGGAAATTTTAAAATTAGAGCAGAACAAAAAATCGAAGAATTAAATATCTATAATTTACAGGGACAAAAGGTGTATACACAAAATGTGAACGACAATTATCTCAATGTGAATGTAGATCTAGGTCAAGGAATTTACCTTTTAGAAGTACACATAGATGGTCGTTACGTGAAGAAACGAATACTTATTTCATAATAATTTTAACAACCAACCACTTCATCAAAAAGCGAGGGAAATTTATCCTCGCTTTTTTGTTACGTATTCACTTTTATCCTTGCATATAAAAAGCGGGAAAAGTGTTGTTATAAAATCAAATTAAGATGTAACAAATTTGCTGTGTTTCCGTTATGAATAATCTAAAACGGCGAAGACAACATGAGAATACTTTACCCTTCATTAGTAAAAATATCAGCGCTTATTTTTCCACTAATAATCAGCTCTTTTTCCATAGGGCAAGAGGAAGAAATTAGTGAGGAATGTGGAGCTCCTTCCAAGAAAATTCAGAAATTATTAGATAAAGCCAATGCAGCGAGCGATTTAAGATCGGCATCTGAGTATTTTATAGAGGCTTTAACTTTGTCGGAGGACGAAAATGCCACGGCTTATTTTGATTATGCCATGTTTGCTTACGAAGAAGGGTTAAAAGCCTATCGTGAAAATCCAAACCCCATGGTGGGAGATAGAAACTTCGAGAAAGCTGAACAAATGTTTATGCATACCCTTGAGATTTGTGAGGATTTTCATGCAGATTGTTTCTATTACTTAGGGGTGATTAATTTTCAGCAAGAGGAATTAGATTTTGCCATTGATTATTTCAAGAAATTCAGGGATTTTAAGCACTCAAGTAGAGACAAGTATCCGAAGGATTACTCGAGTAAATTGCAAACTGTAAACGGAGCTTTGGGTAAATTAGAGAAGGAGCAGGAGTTGTTAACAAGTCAAGTTCCTTTTGATCCCGTAATCGTGAAAAATGTTTCTTCGTCTAAAGATGAGTACTTTCCTATGATATCACCCGACAACGAGTTGATTTTTTATACACGTAGGTTGGACAGAAGAAACTTGGGAGATATGAAGTCGAACATGGTTGAAGAGTTTACCTGGTCGTACAGAGAAAATCCAAAATTGGAGTTTAGTGATGGTACTCCAGTAAATGAGCCTTTTAACGATGGAACTTTTGTGAGTTATGGTGCAGCTACGGTATCTGTAGATAACAAAGAGATGATCATTTGTGCTTGTAAGTATGAAAAAGTTCAAGGCATGGATTATAAGAACTGTGATTTGTACTCTACGAGATTTAAAGAAGCACCGCAGAAAGGGAAGCCTTTTATTTGTGACTCACTTACCAATTTAGGGGAAGGAATAAATACCAAAGATGGGTGGGAGGCACAACCTTCTTTATCTTCTGACGGAAACACTTTGTTTTACACCGCACTGAGGCCTTCTACGCAGATGGACGACATTTTTATCAGTGAACGTCAAGCGGATGGTACGTGGGGACCTTCGCGTCCATTTATTGAAATTAATACATCTGGAAAAGATAAGAGTCCATTTTTGCACCAAGATTCAGAGACGCTATATTTTGTCTCCTCTGTATCTGGAGAAAGACAAGGTGTAGGAGGAACAGATATTTTTTATGTTCGAATGAATGATGACGGTTCATGGGGAGAACCTGAGAACATAGGGTATCCAATTAATACAAAGGATGATGAAATTGGAATTTTTGTTTCAACGGATGGTAAATTGGCTTATTTCTCTTCTCGAAAGGGAGGGAGATGGAATATTTATTCTTTCGAATTGTATGAGAAGGCTAGACCTCAAAAAGTGATTATTGCTAAAGGGAATTTAACCAATGAAAAAGGAGAGCCTGTAAAGGATGCCAAAATTCAAGTAAGTTATGCCAATAGTGATAAAATTCAAGAAGTAGACGTAAAAGGGGAGGATGGTTCTTATGCAGTAGTGATTAAAAATGAAGAACCTTCTGATGTTATGATTACGGTTAAAAAAGATAATCACGCTTTCGATTCTCAATTAATTACTGAAGAAGTTATTGAAGAGGGAGAAACAGTGAAGTCGAAAGATTTACAAGTACGTAAAATAGAGGTAGGAAAACCGTATACGATAAATGACATTTTATACAACACCGCTTCTGCAGAATTGTCTGAAAGTAGTAAGTTTATTTTACGCCAATTTGCTCAGTTTTTAAAAGAGAACCCAACCGCTAAAATTACCATTCAAGGTCATACCGATAACGAAGGTGACGCCCAAGAAAATTTGGAATTGTCTGAACGCAGGGCTGAAGGTGTAAAAGCATATTTAGTATCCCTAGGTATTAAAGGAAGTAGGCTGGATGCTGTAGGTTTTGGAGAAACACAACCAAAAGTGGCCAATGATAGCGAGGCCAACAAAGCGAAAAACAGAAGAACTGATTTTGTAATCAATAGTATTTAAAAGGGTTAGAAATAAAAAAAGCCCGTACATATTTGTGCGGGCTTTTTTATTGAATGTGAAATTATTGAAGGATGAGTTTACTTTGTTGAATTTGATGATTACTACTGACCTCTACAGTGTACATCCCAGCACTTAAAGCTGCAAAATCTAACTGAGTTGAACCTTTAGAAATAGCTTTTTGGAAAACAATGTTTCCGGCTAAATCATACACCCTAAGGTCCGCTTTTTCTACATTGTTTAATGTCAATTCTGTAGTGTTTACGCTTGGGTTGGGATAGATTTCAAATAAATTATTTACGTAATTAAAATCGAAGTTATCTGTAGTTAATACGTATCCGTTGTCAATGGCTTCAGACAGACTTGCTTTTCCAGCGTTATTTACATCACCACTAGGGTCTATCAATATACCGATGAGGTTCATTTTTGTTTCGTCCCATTCTTGATCGAGAATTATGGAAGCATTGATCGTGTGTGTTTCACCGACCGCAACGGTAGCAGGTAATGAATTTACCATTCCTCCGAAACTTGGGTAGATACCTCTTCCAACATGGTTGTAAATCATTTGTGAAGCGG
>NZ_JBVCPV010000109.1:0-10304 GCF_057456495.1 Lishizhenia sp.
GATAAAAAACTCTTGTTAGAAGAGTTCAAAGAAGAAACACATAAAGCCATTGATAGGGGGATTTCTTTAAATCCAATTTTAAACTCCTTTCAATCTACAGTACGCCAATACAACATATCCAAAGAGATCATAGACACCTTTTTACATTCTATGGAAATGGATTTGACCAAAGAATTTTACAGCCAAGAAAAGTATGAGCAATACATTCTAGGTTCCGCAGAGGTAGTAGGATTGATGTGTTTAAAGGTATTCGTGCGTGGTGATGAAGCGGAGTATGAACGCTTAAAATCTCCAGCCATGAAGTTGGGATCCGCTTTCCAAAAAATCAATTTCTTAAGAGATTTAAAAGCAGATTACCACGAGTTAGGGAGAACTTATTTCCCAGGGGTAGATTTAAAAGAATTCAACGATGTAATCAAGAAGCAAATCGAGGCAGATATTGCCATAGACTTTGAGTTGGGTTATAACGGAATTATGCAATTACCTAAGAATGCGAGGTTTGGAACCTATATGGCCTATATATACTACTATAAATTGTTCAAAAAAATCAAAGAAACACCGGCTAAGGTGATCTTAAATCAACGTATTCGTATTCCTAACAACAGAAAATACGGGCTTTTTATATCTTCTTATCTCAGACATAGTCTTAACTTAGTGTAATAGATGAGCGAACAGATTATTTTAGTTGACGAGGAGAATAATTTTTTAGGTGAAATGGAGAAAATGGAGGTGCACGAAAAAGGGCTCCTTCATCGTGCTTTCTCGGTAATGATTTTCAACGATAAAAGAGAGGTTTTAATTCATAAACGCGCCAGTGATAAGTATCATTGCGGTGGTTTGTGGACCAATGCCTGTTGTTCTCATCCTAGAAAAGATGAAACGATAGTAGAAGCCGGAAAAAGACGTTTACAAGAGGAGATGGGATTTAGTTTACCAGAACTTAAGGAGCATCATTCGTTTATATACAAAGCACCCTTTGCCAATGGTTTAACCGAACACGAACTCGATTTCTTACTTACAGGAAGATACAATGCAGCTCCACTTCCGAATCCGGAAGAGGTAGAAGATTGGAAGTACATAAACGTCCAAGATCTACGAAAAGATATAGCTTTGCATCCTGACGATTATACACCATGGTTTCGCATCATCATGGATGAACATTTGGAAAAAATAATGGCAGGATTATAGACCTGTTAGATGAATATATGAGATTGAAAATCTGTAGAAGAGAAACGTTTAACGCCGCACATAGATTAAACAATCCAAAGTGGGATGAACAAACCAATTTGGAAGTATTTGGAAAATGTAATTCTCCCAACTATCACGGGCACAATTACGTACTCGAAACCTATGTAAGTGGCGAGCCAGATCCTGAAACGGGATACCTGATGGATTTGAAAGTTTTAAAAGAAATTATTAGAGGAGAAGTGTGTGAACGCTTTGATCATAAAAACTTGAACTTAGATACGGAGGAATTCAAAAATTTAAACCCTACTGCGGAGAATATAGTAATGGTTTGTTACCGTTTATTGCGCGAAAAAATTGACCCTAAATTGGGATTGTATTTAAGGTTGTATGAAACGCAAAAGAACTGGGTAGAATACGGAGAAGAATAAAATATTTCTAAAGCCGAACTTTTCTTTGAAACGGGTGTTAATCAAGCGACACGAGAAAGTACAGAGAGATGAATATATTTTGGCACAGAAGAGATTTACGTATAGATGATAATGCTGGGTTGTACAAAGCACTCAAATCGAGTGATGAGGTACAGCCCATTTTTATTTTTGATACCAATATTTTGGACGAATTGCCAAAGGATGATCAACGTGTTGTTTTTATTCATCAAGAGTTACTCAGATTAAAGGCAGAGTATCAAAAGTATGGTGGAGATTTGTGGGTTTTTTATGGGACACCGCAAGACGTCTATCAGAAATTGATAAAAGAACAAAAGCTGCAAGCCGTTTTTACCAATAGAGATTACGAACCTTATGCAAGGGAAAGAGATGCTCAGTTACATGAGCTTTTCAAGGAGGAAGGTGTGGAGTTTGTCGGTGCCAAAGATCACGTGATATTTGAGAAAGATGAAGTATTGAAAGACGATGGTACGCCCTACAAAGTTTACACCCCTTACATGAGAAAATGGAAAGAGAAGCTCAATGAATTTTATTCCTCATCTTATCCCACAAGAAAGTACCTAAGTGCCCTGAATCAAGTTAAACCCAATCCTATTATTAGCCTAGAGAAGATGGGTTTTGAGAATGAACAAACGCAAGAATTTCCTTCACGTGAATTTCCTAAAAGTATAGTAAAATCTTATCACGATAACAGAGATATACCGGCCATTAAAGGGACGAGTCGATTAAGTATTCACTTGCGTTTTGGTACAATCTCTATACGCGAGCTCTCCCGTTTTGCGCAACAACACAATGAGAAATATTGGAATGAATTGATTTGGAGGGATTTTTACCAAATGATTTTGTTTCACTTTCCAACATCCGTAAATAAAGCGTTTAAACCTGAATACGATAAAGTGCAATGGCGCAACAATAAAGAAGAGT
The DNA here is from genome assembly GCF_057456495.1 of Lishizhenia sp. Classification (NCBI taxonomy): domain Bacteria; kingdom Pseudomonadati; phylum Bacteroidota; class Flavobacteriia; order Flavobacteriales; family Crocinitomicaceae; genus Lishizhenia; species Lishizhenia sp. The sequence goes on from NZ_JBVCPV010000109.1 coordinate 2,559, forward strand.
TTGAATTGTGGTGCAAAGGAAAAACAGGTTACCCTATGGTAGACGCCGGGATGAGAGAACTCAATAAAACGGGCTTTATGCATAACCGTGTTCGTATGGTAGTGGCGAGTTTTTTAACCAAACACCTTTTAATTGATTGGCGCTGGGGAGAGGCCTATTTTGCGGAGAAATTGTTAGATTTTGACTTAGCCAGCAATGTTGGGGGGTGGCAATGGGCCGCGAGTTCTGGTGTTGATGCACAACCCTATTTTCGTATTTTTAACCCCGAAAGTCAGCTCCAGAAGTTCGATAAGGATGAACGATACGTTAGAAAGTGGATTCCAGAATACGGCACTTCCAAATATCCTTCGCCTGTGGTAGAACATAAAATGGCGCGACAAAGGGCATTGGATGCCTATAAATTTGCTTTAAACAAATCATGAAAATAGGAGAAAAGTTACCCAATCTTAGACTGAAAACCCACCAAGAAACCATTATTCATACGCTTTCTTTAATCGGTGAAAGCAAGTTATTATTCCTAGTTCAAAGTAAGGAGGAGGAAGTTGAAGAAATCTTGCTGGAGAATTTTGATACACTGGTAGATGCAAATATTGAAGTGTATGTACTGAACTATTTGTCTCCCAAAGAAAATTTAGAACTTCAACGTGCAAAAGAATGGCCCTTCACTTTTATTTCAGATGAGAAAAAGGAACTAACAAAGGCATTGGGAGCTAAAAAGAGCTTGTTGAATAGTAAGCCTGATCAAATATTCTTGTTAGATAGGGATGGGAGTTTACAACGCAGTTGGAAAAATAATGCTTTTGACATTCGTGAACTTTTCGGGGCATAATCCCTGTCTTTCTTCCTGTGTATCCATTTTCTTATGTGTAATTCTTTATTTTTGTTGACGTGGAAAACTACAAGGAAGAAATAAAGTTTAAGCTCAAAACCCTACCCGAAAAACCGGGGATTTACCAATATTTTAATGATAAAGGAAAAATCATTTATGTTGGGAAGGCCAAGAACCTTAAGCGTAGAGTAACTTCCTATTTTACCAAAAATCATGATACGGCGAAGACAAGAATACTTGTGCGCAATATTCGTGATATAAAGTATATTGTAGTAGACACAGAATTGGATGCCTTGCTCTTGGAAAATAACTTGATAAAGAAGTATCAACCCAAGTACAACATTCAATTAAAAGATGATAAAACCTACCCGTGGATTTGTATTAAAAATGAACCCTTTCCTCGAGTCTTTAGTACGCGTCGCATCGTAAAAGATGGTTCCCAATATTTCGGTCCATACCCCTCGGTAAAGGTAATGAACACGCTCTTGGAGCTGATTCGAGAATTGTACCCTATACGTACCTGTAACCTCGATTTACATCAGAACAAAATAGAGGAGAAGAAGTACAAAGTGTGTTTAGAATACCACATTGGGAATTGTTTAGGGCCATGTGTAGGTAAAGATTCTCAGAAGAATTACGATGAGTATATTAAGCAAATCAAACACATTGTAAAAGGGAATATTTCTTCTTTGATCAAGGATTTGAAAGAGAAGATGGCACTTGCTGCAGAACAATATGCCTTTGAAGAAGCTCAGAATTACAAGCTGAAAATTGAATCTTTAGAAAAGTACAAAGCTAAATCAACGGTGGTTTCTCCAGTCATCGACAAGGTTGATGTAATTACCATGTTGCAAGACGAGAAAAGTGCTTTTGTAAATTACTTGATGATTGCCAACGGAGCCATTATCAATGGATTTACCGTAGAGGTAAAAAAGAACATGGCCGAAACCAAAGAAGAGATTTTGGCTTATGTGCTTTTGGAAATGCGCGAGCGTTTCAAGAGTATTTCTAAGGAAGTTTTGGTAGAAGAAGATTTGAATTTAGAGTTTGATGAATTTAAGTTCTTTGCACCACAACGCGGAGATAAAAAGTATTTGATAGATCTGTCTTTAAAGAATGCGCGTTTCTTCCAAATGGATAAATACAAGCAAGAGAAAATCAAAAATCCAGAGAAGCACGCCAACAGAATTTTAGAAACGATTCAAAAAGATTTCCGTTTGCAAGAATTACCAGTGCACATGGAATGTTTCGATAACTCTAATATTCAAGGAACCAATCCTGTTTCTGCTTGTGTGGTGTTTAAAAATGCCAAACCCAGTAAAAAGGATTACCGTCATTTTAATATAAAAACCGTTGTAGGTCCAGATGATTATGCTTCTATGACAGAGGCCGTTTACAGACGTTATAAGCGCTTATTAGATGAAAACGAGCCCTTGCCTCAGCTCATCGTGATTGATGGAGGTAAAGGTCAATTAGGCGCTGCATTGGAAGCCTTGGAGCAATTAGACTTACGTGGAAAGATTGCCATCGTTGGTATTGCCAAGCGTTTGGAAGAAATTTTCTTCCCAGGAGATAGTTTGCCTTTGTACCTCGATAAAAAATCTGAAAGTTTAAAGGTGATACAACACATGCGTAACGAAGCCCACCGCTTTGGTATTACCCATCACAGAAACAGAAGAAGTAAAGCTGCTTTGGTTTCCGAAATCACGCAGATCAATGGTATTGGTCCCAAAACCCAAGAAGATTTGATGAAGGCGTTCAAGACCATTTCTAACATTAAAAAAGCCAAAAAAGAAGAAATAGAAAGCATCGTTGGTTTTTCTAAGGCCAAGTTGATTTGGGAGTATTTTCATTAGTCCCCTAGACCAGGTTGTTCGCAACAGTCTCAAATTTGTTGAAGCGCTACCCCTTCCATCCTTGGTGGAGTTAATTCTTTGCCTTCAAATTCCTTATATCCAATAAGAAATCCAAGTCTTCTTCGAGCTTATTACCGATAACTAATACATTGACAGATATTAAGTTTTCCAGCTGTTCAATGGATCGTAAACCACCGCCTACTACGAGGGGTAAGGTGGTTTTTCCTTGCAAGGCCTTTACAATTTTCGGATCAACACTTTCTGTGGCACCAGAGCCGGCATCTAAATAAATGAGTTGTTTGCCCTGTAATTCTCCGGCAATCGCCGTATTGGTTATCAAAGAGATTTGATCTTGCGGTAGGGGAGTAGTTTGACTCACATAAGCCACCGCGCTTTGTTTTCCACCATCAATCAATAAATAAGCAGTAGGAATCACTTCCAAATTCATAGCCTTGATATCTGCAGCATTTTGTATGTGTTGTCCAATCAAATATTCTGGGTTTCTGCCGGATAAGAGACTTAAATAGAGCATTGCATCAGCATCTTCTGAAACTTGATGATAATTACCGGGAAACAATACCACAGGAATTAAGGTAAGTGCTTTCAAGGTTCTAACCACAAAATCTAATTGCGTTTTATTCGCCGTACTTCCACCCACAAAAAAGTAGTCTATCCCAGCAAATTCTGCCTTTTTAATCAAATCTCGTAAGTATTCAACGTCCTGACTCTTCTCTGGATCTATCAGTACAGCAATCTGCCCAGTTCTGGCTTTGATTTGATTGAGTAGCCTAGTTGTCATAATCGAAATAAGCTTCAGCGTTTACAGAGATTACAAAATCCTTATGGGTTAAAATTTTCATTTCAACGCGTCGGGTTAAAAAGGGATTGATAATGTTCCCTATCCAGTTTTCATCATCAATTTTATGCAGCAACAATTGCTTGGCGAATATGATTTCTTTTCGTCCAGCCAATTTATAAAGGGCTTCTTTTGCACTCCAAACTTTGATCATTTCTTCCGTGGAGTCTAGATCTAAGGAAGCTTTTTCTTTCTCACTTAAAAACTTGTGTTTTACGCGGTGGACCTTTTCTCTGATGGGTTCTAAATCCAATCCTACAGCGTGGTGTTTACAAAAAGCAAGTCCAACCACATTGGTAGAATGAGAAATGGAAATATAACCTTCTCCTTCTATATAAGGTGCTCCAATGGAATTGTACAGAATTTCATCGTTCCCAAATTTGGTAGTTCTCAAAACTCGGGTAGCCACGTACTCTCTTCTTCGGTTAGGATGCGAGAAAGTAGCGAGTTTATCTAGTTCTTTGGGAAGTAAATTGTGTAAATGTTCATCAATTGGAAAATCTTTATAGAACATTAAATGAACTTCCACATCATTGATAGCTATTTTTTCGAAGGTAAACACGGGGAAAAGATAAGAAATCTTTGGTGTTTGAAGGTAGAGAGCTGTGTGAATATCTATAATTTGATTTATTGGTTGTAACAATTCACGTTTGCTGCGTTACGCTTAAAAACCTAAATAAATGAAGTCAATAATCTGTGTGTGCTTACTACTGTTCTCAGGAATTACCTTTGGACAAGAAACCCAAACATTCTCTTTTTATTTTGAATCAAATAGAGCTACGTTTTCAAGCTTAGAATTCAAGAAGGTAGCGCAATTATTGGATACAGTACTTGTGCAACAGATAAAAATTACTGCAAGTTGTGATGATGTGGGAAGCGTAAAAAGCAATATGGTTTTATCTCAAAAGAGAGCAGATTTTGTAAAGTCTTATCTCGTAAATAACCTAATGCTAGAAGGTCATAAAATTGAGACCCAAGCTTTGGGAGAAATAGCATTAAAAGATTCAACACTATCATTTATTGAACAAAGAAAAAACAATAGGGTGGCTACCTTGAGGGTAAGTTATAACCTGAAGCAAAAACGAGAAGGATTAGATAAAGCAGAGCCTATAGTTGAAAAGAAAAGCGTTGCGTTAACAAATGTTGTGAAAGGGGATAAAATAAGATTAGAAGCAATACAGTTTGTAGGAGGGAAGGATGAGTTTTTAAATTCTGCTTACCCAATTTTGAATGAGCTGTTGCGTGAACTAAGGAATAATCCAGAAGTAAAAATTGAAATACAAGGACATGTTTGTTGTATGAAAGATGGAGGAGAAGGGGTGAATTTAGTTACAGGTAGAAAGACCTTGTCTGAAGATAGAGCAAAGGCAGTTTATGATTATCTCGTGCAAAGAGGAATAGAAGAAGATAGACTGAGTTATGTAGGGTTGAAAAGTAAATACCAAACAGGAATAAATAACCTCGCAGATAGACGAGTAGAAATATTGATAAAATAATTAGCTACTCTACAATTTTAGCAGCAATTGACACGTGATAGTTAGAGCATAAGAACGTTTCATATGTAGAGTGTAAAAAGCACCTCACTTTGAGGTGCTTTTTGATAATCGTCTATTTGAGCAAAGATTTTCTCTTTCATCCACCACGTTAAAACATCTTCTACTGGAAGTTGTAAGTGTTTTGATAGGGTAATTATTTGAAGCTTTGTTGGAAGGAGTTTACCATTTTCAAATTTGCTGATTAAGGCTTGATCTATTCCACTAACTTGTGCCAAGTCCTTAACTTTCAACTTTAAATGGTTACGTTGTGTTTTAAGGATATTCATTTTTATTGACTTATTAGTTCTTGACAAATTCAGTCAATATCATTTGGTCTTCCAAAAAAAAGAGAGTCCCTTAAAAAGAGACTCTCCATATATATTGCCAGCCTAACTATCTGTAAAAACAGGAAATTAGGACAGAGAAATCCGCCGAAGCGGATATAAATTACATCATTCCTGGCATTCCACCTGGCATACCTCCTGGCATTCCTGCTGGTGCACCTTCTTCTTGTGGTTCATCTACAATTACACATTCTGTAGTCAACAACATAGAAGCGATAGAAGCAGCGTTTTCGATAGCGATACGCGTTACTTTAGTTGGATCAATAACTCCAGCAGCGTAAAGGTTTTCGAATACTTCAGTTCTTGCGTTGTAACCAAAGTCATCTTTACCTTCTTTCACACGTTGAACGATAACAGCTCCTTCACCACCTGCGTTAGCAATAATTTGACGTAAAGGCTCTTCAATTGCTCTTCTTACGATAGCGATACCTGTAGTCTCGTCGTCATTAACTCCTTCTAAGTTTTCGATAGCGTCTACTGCACGAATCAAAGCAACACCACCACCTGGGATGATTCCTTCTTGAACAGCGGCTCTTGTTGCAGCTAATGCGTCATCAACTCTATCTTTCTTCTCCTTCATCTCTACTTCAGTAGCAGCACCTACGTAAAGAACAGCAACTCCTCCAGCTAATTTAGCCAAACGCTCTTGTAATTTCTCTTTATCGTAGTCAGAAGTTGAAGCTTCCATTTGCACTTTGATTTGCTCTACACGTGCAGTGATTGCTTCTTTTTGTCCAGCTCCGTTAACAACTGTAGTGTTGTCTTTGTCGATCTCAACTTTTTCAGCAGTACCCAACATATCAACTGTTGCGTTCTCTAAAGTAAATCCTCTTTCTTCAGAGATTACTTGTCCACCTGTTAAGATTGCGATGTCTTCTAACATTGCTTTTCTTCTATCACCAAATCCTGGAGCTTTAACTGCAGCAATTTTCAGTGATCCTCTAATTCTGTTTACTACCAAAGTAGTTAAGGCTTCACCATCAACATCTTCAGCAATAATTAATAAAGGTTTTCCAGATTGAGCAACTGGCTCAAGTACAGGAAGTAAATCCTTCATGTTAGAGATTTTCTTGTCGTAGATAAGGATGTATGGATTCTCCAAATCAGCGATCATTTTCTCTGTATTTGTTACGAAGTATGGAGATAAGTAACCTCTGTCGAACTGCATACCTTCTACCGTTCTTACTTCAGTTTCTGTTCCTTTCGCTTCTTCAACAGTAATCACACCATCGTTTCCAACAACTTTCATTGCTTCAGCAATCAATGATCCAATCATCTCGTCATTGTTTGCAGAGATAGAAGCAATTTGTTTGATTTTATCGTTATCAGAACCAACCTCTTGAGATAATTCTTTCAATTTAGCAACGATAGCCGTAACTGCTTTATCGATACCTCTTTTCAAGTCCATTGGGTTTGCTCCTGCTGCAACGTTTTTCAATCCTGCAGTAATGATAGCTTGTGCCAATACAGTTGCAGTAGTTGTTCCGTCTCCTGCAATGTCTGCAGTTTTAGAAGCAACTTCTTTTACCATTTGTGCTCCCATGTTTTCAGTTGCGTCTTTCAACTCAACTTCTTTGGCTACAGTAACACCATCTTTAGTTACGTGTGGAGCTCCAAATTTTTTGTCTATTACAACGTTTCTTCCTTTTGGTCCTAAGGTTACTTTCACTGCATTTGCTAATGCATCAACACCTTTTTTTAATTTTTCTCTTGCTTCTACGTCGAAGTAAATATCTTTTGCCATTGTCTTAATTTTTTAATTAACCGATGATTCCGTAAATGTCTGCTTCTCTCATGATAAGGTAAGTCTTACCTTCTAATTTGATCTCAGTTCCTGAGTACTGACCATAGATTACGCTATCGCCAACTTTTACCGTCATAGGCTCGTCTGGTTTACCATTTCCGGCAGCAACGATAGTTCCTCTTAATGGTTTCTCTTTCGCTGTATCTGGAATAATAATTCCACTTGCTGTCTTTTCTTCTGCAGGCGCTGGCTCTATAAGAACGCGGTCTGCTAATGGTTTCATTAATGACATATCTATTTGTGTTTATGTAAAATTTATATGGTGCTCCTTGTCGAAAAATATGCCAAAGCATATTTGACAGTTGAAAGCAAAAAAAATGTCAGTATGCGTGACATACTGACATTTTAAAATATTGTTTAAGCCAAATAAGAATGACGAAATGCCACGCTTATTATTGAGCTCCTCCTTGTTCTCCTGCTGGAGCTTGAACTGGCTGTTCTGTTTGTGTTGCTTCTTCTTGTTGAACTGGTGCGTCTTGTCCTTTGTAAATCATTGTCATTACAATAGATAAAACTCCGATA